>JAILNL010000080.1 GCA_024691625.1 Schwartzia sp. (in: firmicutes) | reverse complement strand
CGATTTCAACATCCTCAAGAGGGAAATTGCGCGTAATCTCATATCCCATGAGCATAGCAATTTCTCTGAGAAGCTGACGGAACTCATTGGAACCCGTTTCCTTCTGTCGCATGATTGTGAGCTTGTGCTGCACAAGCGGGTGGTCGATGACCGTTACCTTAAGGTCTTCGTTCATTATATATTCCTCCTGTTGTTACTCATAGAGCGGATATTTCTTGCAAAGAGCGGCAACACGCTTACGTGCCTCCTCCTTTGCTTCTTCTTTTGTCGGGTTATCAAGCACAAGTGCAATGATATCTGCGACTTCCTTCATGTCGTCTTCCTTGAAGCCGCGTGTCGTAAGTGCCGGTGAACCGAGACGGATACCGCTTGTAACAAACGGAGACAGCGGTTCGAACGGAATCGTGTTGCGGTTAGCCGTAATACCGACCTCATCAAGGAGATTCTGGGCTTCTTTGCCCGTGATATTTTTGCTTCTAAGATCAACAAGCATAAGATGGTTATCCGTGCCGCCCGTGACGATACGGAAACCGTCCTTCGTGAGCTCATCAGCGAGGACCTGTGCATTCTTCAGAATCTGCTGCTGATATTCCTTAAACTCAGGTTTCAGCGCTTCCCCAAGAGCCACAGCCTTTGCGGCTATAACATGCATGAGCGGTCCGCCCTGGATTCCGGGGAATACAGCCTTATTAAACTGTTTTCCGAACTCCTCATCCTTGCAGAGAATCAAACCGCCGCGGGGTCCGCGGAGCGTCTTATGCGTTGTCGTTGTAACGACATCTGCATACGGAACCGGACTCGGATGAAGGCCTGCAGCTACAAGTCCTGCGATATGGGCAATATCCACCATGAGATATGCCCCGACTTTATGAGCAATGTCGGCAAGACGCGGGAAGTCAATGATACGCGCATATGCAGAAGCACCTGCGACAATCATCTTCGGCTTGCATTCCTGTGCCTGTTTTTCGAGAGCATCATAATCAATCTGCTCTGTTTCTTTATCAACACCATAAGGAATGATTTTGAAGTATGTACCGGACATATTTACCGGGCTGCCGTGAGTAAGATGGCCGCCATCCGTAAGATTCATGCCCATGACCGTATCGCCGGGTTTGAGCAGCGAAAAGAAAACAGCCATATTTGCCTGAGCGCCGGAATGCGGCTGAACGTTGGCATATGCTGCACCGAAAAGCTTTTTGGCACGGTCAATGGCAATCTGTTCGACTACATCCACGCACTCGCAGCCGCCATAGTAACGCTTGCCGGGATAGCCCTCTGCGTACTTATTCGTGAGAACGCTTCCCTGCGCCTCCATAACAGCCTTACTTACAATATTTTCGGAAGCAATCAGTTCCAGCTTATTACGCTGACGATTCAGCTCGTTATCAAGCTGTGCCTTAATCTCAGGGTCTGACTTTGCCAAAGAATCCATAATTCCCATACAAAAATCCTCCTCAACATTGCTCTTTTAGTCTATTTTTTATTTTTCTTCCAATGCCATGATTTTATTGACACGGCGCTCATGACGTCCGCCTTCAAACTCGGTCGTGAGCCATGCGCGGACAATCTCGCCGGCAGGACCGAAGCCCGTTACGCGCCCGCCCATTGCAAGCACGTTGGCATTGTTATGCTGGCGCGACATGATTGCAGAATACACATCATTGCAAAGCGCAGCACGGATGCCGTGAATCTTATTCGCTGCAATGGAGATACCGATTCCCGTTCCGCAGAGCACAATGCCTCTGTCAGAACGGCCGCTTGTAATCTCCGCGCAGACCTTCTCGGCAATATCCGGATAATCTACCGATTCCTCAGTATAGGTTCCAACATCGTTGACCTCTACATCCGGGTATTCCGCCAAAACCTTTTTGACTTCGTCCTTCAGTGCAAGCGCACCGTGGTCACAGCCAATGACAATCTTCATAAAACTATCTTCCGCCTTTCAAAAAAATACATACTTATTGTATCACATCAAGATACAATTTGGGAGAAATGGAGAAAGATGTGCCCGGAAATTTTTGTATACATTTCCATACAAAAAGAGATCCTTCCGAAGAAAGATCTCTCTGTCATACTTCAATTATACGTCCGCCTGCGGACTTCCGGAAGCGGTTCATTATCGCCAGGCCAAGTCCATCCTCTTCCGTCGCTTCACCAAGCAGAATGTCCACATCTTTATGATCGAAGGAACGCAGTGCTTCGTAAAGGTGCGCTGCTATCTCCTGATAGTTCCCCTGTGTGCCGTAAACTGCAATAACCTCCGCAGGCAAAACCTCTTTCAGCTTTTCCGCAAGCCCGCGGCTCACGATAACGCCCACCTTTTTACCCGTGCTTTTTTCCTCACGGATTTTTTTCGTGAATGCCTCTGCAAGCATTTCAGGCTTTCCGTGAATAAGCGTAAGGGGAGCCTTGGGCGCATAATGAGTGTATTTCATTCCCGGGGCACGCGGAACAGTATCTGCTCCCACAAGCGCAGGGTCCATTTCAACCCTGCTGCAGACCTCCTCCAGCATTTCCCGCGTCACAGCACCGGGGCGAAGAATGACTGCCGTATCCCCGGTACAGTCAACAATTGTAGACTCCACTCCAAAACGGCATGGCCCTCCGTCAAGAATCACAGAAATACGTCCTTCCATGTCTGCCACAACTGCTTCGGCTGTTGTCGGGCTCGGTCTCCCCGATATATTCGCGCTGGGCGCCGCAACAGGAACACCTGCCGCGCGTATAAGCGCACGGGCGGTGTCATTGTCAGGCATACGCACCCCTACAGTACCGAGCCCTCCCGTGACAGAATCCGGCACGGCGCTGCGTTTGGGAAGAAGCATTGTTATTGGCCCGGGGCAAAATGCCGCGAGTATTTTTTCTGCAAGAGGAGTAACCTCCGCAGCAACAACATCAACCATGGCACGGTCACAGACATGAAGTATGAGAGGATTATCCGAAGGACGTCCCTTTGCCCGATAAATTCCCGCGCAGGCCTCCGCGTTCAGTCCGTTCGTGCCAAGTCCGTATACGGTTTCCGTAGGAAAGGCAACAAGTCCTCCGTTTCTGATGACAGCCCCGGCCTCTTCAAAATCTTTTTCCTGCTCACGGACATCATTTATTTTTACGATTTTGGTCTGCATATACTTCACTTCTTCCATAAAACAACAACACGGTCAATTCCTGCAAGATCCGCAATGATTTCAGAGCGCTCCCAGCCGGCTGTTTTTGCCATATCCGCTACCTCGGCAGCTTCGTTAATGCCTACCTCCATAGCCAAAAAACCTTTTTCCGCAAGAAGATTTCCTGCCTCATCAACAAGGCGCCTATAGAAATCAAGTCCGTCTGCGCCTCCATCAAGCGCGCCGAGAGGCTCTGCCTTTACCTCAGGCTCAAGTCCCTCTATATCATCATGAGGAATGTATGGCGGATTGGAAACCACTGCCGCAAATTTTTCCCCTTCAAGAGGCGAAAAAAGATCTCCCTCATAAAACGTCACACGGTCTTCCAGCCCCAGCTTCACCGCGTTTTCCCGTGCAACCTCCAGAGCCTCCCCGGAAATATCCACTGCCGCCGCGGTCACCGACGGCATGTAATACAGCAGCGAAAGCGCAATGGCCCCGCTGCCCGTTCCTATATCGGCTATACGTAAATCTCCGCTGTTTTCAAGACGGTCCATTACGGCTCCCACAAGAGTTTCTGTATCAGGCTGCGGTACCAGCACCGCCGGGGAAACCTTAAATCGAAGCCCCATGAAATCCCTTGCCCCCACAATATATGCCACAGGCTCACGGGCCGCGCGGCGTTTCACCATCTCACGGTACAAAGCCAGCTCTTCCTTCTGCAGCGGCTTATCAAAATTCACATAAAGAAAAATACGTTTTTCTCCGAGCACATGCGAAAGCAGCACCTCCGCATCAAGCCGCGGGGTATCAATTCCACGGCTCCGGAAGTACTGCTCCGACCACTTGAGTATTCTGCCGATTGTCCAAACCTGTTCGTCTGCCATATCGCCCGACCTCATCTTATAAATTCAATTCATCTGTTTCATTTTTTCCGCGCGGTCAGCCGTAATGAGTGCATTGAGCAGTTCCTCAAGCTCTCCGTTCAAAACCGCATCAAGCTTATGAAGCGTGAGTCCGACACGGTGGTCGGTAACGCGCCCCTGCGGAAAATTATATGTACGTATACGCTCGCTGCGGTCCCCCGAACCAACCTGGCTCTTTCTGTCCGCCGCCATAGCTGCATCCTGCTCCTGCTGCTTCTGCTCATAAACCCGCGCACGCAGAACACGCATAGCCTGTTCTTTATTTTTGAGCTGAGATTTTTCGTCCTGGCACTGAACGACTATCCCCGTTGGAAAATGCGTTATGCGCACCGCAGTCTCCGTACGGTTGACATACTGTCCGCCTGCGCCGTGAGCACAATAGGTATCAATTCTGATATCCTCGTTCTTTATTTCTACCTCAACCTCTTCCGCCTCAGGCAGAACAGCGACAGTTACCGCGGAAGTATGAATGCGCCCCTGTGACTCAGTCGCCGGAACACGCTGCACGCGGTGAGTTCCGCTCTCATATTTCATACGGCTGAAGGCACCATAGCCTTCAATGGAGAAAGAGATTTCCTTAAATCCGCCAAGCTCTGTAGGATTGGAATCAAGCAGAGATACATGCCACCCCTGTTTTTCCGCATAACGGGTATACATGCGGAACAGGTCTCCCGCAAAGAGAGCAGCTTCTTCGCCTCCGACACCCCCGCGAATCTCCACTATGACGTTCTTATCATCATTGGGATCTTTGGGCAGAAGCAAAAGCGGAAGCTCCTGCTCCAATGCTTCACGCCGCGGACGAAGCTCTGAAAGCTCAGACATAACAAGAGCGCGCATCTCATCATCAAGCTGCTCTTCTATCATAGCCTCGGCATCTTCAATGTCGCCCACGACCTTACGGTATTCACGAAACTTCTCCACAATCGGGGTCATTGCCGCATGCTCTTTATTAACGCGCTGCCATCGGCTCATATCCGCAAGCACATCAGGGTCGCTAAGCATTGACTCAAGCTCTCTGTATTTATCTTCTACTGCCTGTAATTTCTCCAGCAATTTACTCTCTCCAAAACATAATTACTCTTCCGCAGCAGTAACAGCCGCAGCGGCCATTGACTCATCAGCCTCATTTTCCTCGGACAATGCCCCGTCCTCATTTGCCGGAAGCCCCATCCGCACACGTTCCTCCTCAGGAAGAACGGCCGCCAAAGAAGCTATAGCAACCTCAACCATCTCATCTGCCGGCGGATTTGTGGTGAGCTTCTGGAGCCACAGTCCGGGCTTCGTTGCAAGCTGCACCACGGGATTAGTGGAACGTCCCGCAAGACGTATAAACTCGTAAGAAACACCTGCTACCACAGGCATCAGAAGTATACGGCTCACGATACGCGTCGTAAGGTCAGGCCAGCCCAGAAAGGCGAACACAAAAATACTGACAATCATAACGATAAGCAGGAACGACGTTCCGCAGCGCGGATGAAGCCGCGGAAAACGCTGTACATTTTCAACAGTCAGCGGTCCGCCTGCCTCATACGCATGGATTGTCATATGCTCCGCCCCATGGTACTGGAACACGCGGTATATATCCTTCATCTGAGAAATTCCCCACAAATAACCGAGGAAAATCAAAAGGCGAAGAACGCCCTCCATGAGATTCAAGGCAACGGCACTTGTGGTAATTTCAGCAAAAAGCTTTGCTGCTCCTGTAGGAATAGCCACAAAAAGCACCATTGCAAGCACCAGCGCAATAATCATTGTGCCGGCCAGCTCCATATCAGAAAGCTGCTCATCCTCATCTCCCGCCTTCTGCGCAGAAAAAGAGAGCGCACGAAGACCAAGCACGAGAGATTCTACAAGGGACACAACGCCCCTGAGAAACGGCCATTTCAGTATAGGAAAACGGTCGCTTATGGAATCAACAAGCTTCACATCTACAGTAATGCGCCCGTTAGGTTCACGCACGGCTGTAGCAACCTTGCCATTGCCGCGCATCATAACGCCTTCGATAACAGCCTGTCCGCCAACCATCAGGCACTGGCCGGAATCACGCTGAACATATTTATCACTCAACAGAAACCCTCCTCAAAAGGATTACCGATATATCTTCAAAAACAAAAAGAGGCAGGACAATCGCTGCCCTGCCTCCAACCATCAATCTTTGCTATAACGCTGCTTGAAGCGCTCTATACGACCGCCCTTAGCCTGACCGCGCTGACGACCCGTGAAGAACGGGTGGCATTTGGAGCAAACGTCGACGTGAAGCTCCTGTTTCGTGGAACCCGTCTTGAACGTATTACCGCAGCCGCAGACGACCGTAGCCTCAAAAAACTCCGGATGAATTTCAGCCTTCATGATTACACCTCGCTTTCCCCTACTGGGTAAAGATACAAGCAAACTATGCGCTCGCTTGGTTTTCCCGTATCCCGTGTAGGGGAATCGGGC
The DNA here is from genome assembly GCA_024691625.1 of Schwartzia sp. (in: firmicutes). Lineage (GTDB taxonomy): Bacteria > Bacillota > Negativicutes > Selenomonadales > Selenomonadaceae > Schwartzia. The sequence goes on along the minus strand of JAILNL010000080.1, from coordinate 2,437 downwards.
AGTCCGCGAGCAGACGACAGTTCGTCCACTCGTAATTCGTTATTTTACACGAAAACCGAAAAAGTGTCAAGTGAGTTACGTTCTCAGCGCTGCTTCAGGTATACTTCCACACGTTTGCCGCTGACAGCCTTGATGCCCTGCCCTGCACGTCCGTAGTAAAGGGAAAGCTCCGCATTCTTTTTGAAGCCCTCTCCCTTTGCTCCGTCATGTGTCCAGGAGTGGAGAGAATAGCCCGCATTTACAATAGCCTGCAGGCGTCCCATATCATCCTCGGGAGCAAGCTCAGCCAATGCCTTCCTTGCGTTGGCGAGATCAGTGCGGACTGCGCTGCTTACTGCAGTAAACGCACGGCGGTCTGCGGCTTCCTGTGCCGACAGCTTGCGGCGACGAAGGCGAAGGATGTTGAAAAGCTGGGAATAATAATCTGCTGTCTTCATATAAAAATACCCCTTTTCTGTTTTGATATGCCCTTAGGAGCATATCCATACTCTGTCCTCTATAATACCACGAATTCAGAATTTTGTAACAGTTAAATGAATGCAAATTTTCCTTGAAAATTTTCCTAAAAACTACCATAATATAATAGATTATCTATATTCTTTCACAAAGGATAAAAAACACATGGAGGGGAATAATATGCCAAAAGCACCGATGCAGCACGTCTGCAGCTTCTGCAAGCGCCTCGTGACTATAAAGAATCAATATGATATGCCGATTTTTGACCCGCAGTCCGGATTCGCAATCTGCAAAAACTGTATTGAAGATATCTATCATTTCCTCGAAGCTCATGAGCAGGAGGCCGCAGAGCACGAGAAAAAGGATTTTACGGACGCGCTCAACACTTCGCTTGAAAATACGAAGCCGCACATCATCAAGGAGTACCTGGATAAATACATCATCAACCAGGACCACGCGAAGAAAATTCTTTCCGTAGCCGTCTACAATCACTACAAGCGCATGAAATACGGATATGAGCACTCTGACGGAACTGAAATCGAAAAATCCAACGTCATCATGCTCGGCCCGTCAGGCTGCGGCAAAACTGCACTCCTGTCGCATCTTTCGCAGCTTCTTGATATCCCGTTCGCCGTTACGGATGCTTCAAGCCTCACGGAGGCAGGCTTCGTCGGCGCTGACGTTGAAGTAGCCGTAAGAAATCTTTACTACGCCGCCGACAAGGATATCGACCGCACGGAGCACGGTATCATTTATCTTGACGAATTCGACAAGATTGCACGAAAATCCGGCGAAAACAATTCCATAACCGCAGACCCGGGACATGAAGGAACACAACAGGCACTCCTGAAAATGCTTGAAGGAAGCGTTGTTGAGTTTACGGCACGCGGTCAGCGTAAGCACCCTGAGGCTCCGACAATCAAGGTCAACACCCAGAACATTCTGTTCATCGTAGGCGGCGCTTTCGTAGGTATTGATAAAATCATCGAAAAACGCTTGCAGAAATCCGAAGCAAGTATTGGCTTCGGCGCAAAGGTCGAGGGCGAGAATGACAAACCGAAATTTGATGACCTTCTTCGTCAGGTAACCCCGCAGGATCTCATGAAATACGGCATTATTCCTGAGATTATCGGACGCCTGCCTGTCATCTGCACCCTTGAAACTCTCGACGAGGACGCGCTTCTCCGCATTCTTACCGAGCCTGTCAATGCACCTATACGCCAGTATCAGAAGCTGCTTGAAATGGACAACGTTGAGCTTGAATTCGACGATGCCGCTCTCCGCGCCGTTGCGAAGGAAGCCATCAAAAGAAAAACCGGCGCACGCAGTCTGAAGGGAATTATCGAGGACGTCATGCTTGATGTCATGTTCGATATCCCCCGCTCTGACGAGCCGCGCATTGTCCGCATTACAGAGGACTGCATAACAAAAGGCGCACAGCCCAAGGTTACTCCTTCCGAAAAGCAGGAAAAACCTAAAAAACAAAAAAAGATTTCAGCTTAAATACAAAAATTAAACACAAAAAACCGCTGCGGTGAACAAAAGGTTCGCACGCAGCGGTTTTCATTTGCAGCTATATCCTCAGGAAAGGTCTACGCTCTGAATACCTTCCTCCTTCATGAATTTTGCCATTTTATTGACGTCCTTCATGAGGTCATAATAATTATCCGGAGTCAGAGACTGCGGACCGTCCGAAAGAGCTTTTGCCGGGTTCGGGTGCATTTCCATAATAAGACCGTCAGCACCGCATGCAACAGCAGCCAGAGCCATCGGTTTTACAAGACGCCACTTTCCTGTTCCGTGACTCGGGTCTACGATTATTGGCAGATGCGAAAGATGCTTTACTGCAGCAACCGCACTGAGATCGAGTGTATTGCGCGTATATGTCTCGTAGCTTCTGATTCCGCGCTCACAGAAAATGACATTCGGATTTCCTTCATTTAATATATATTCTGCAGCGTTCAGCCACTCGTTAAGTGTT
>JAILNL010000057.1 GCA_024691625.1 Schwartzia sp. (in: firmicutes) | reverse complement strand
CCCCATCCTGAGGGCAGGTTGCCTACGCGTTACTCACCCGTTTGCCACTAGGCTCATCAAAAGCAAGCTTTCAAATCGCCCCGTTCGACTTGCATGTGTTAAGCACGCCTCCAGCGTTCGTCCTGAGCCAGGATCAAACTCTCCAATAAACTTTATTGAAGAACCTGTTGGCTCTTTTTAATCTTTTGAGTATAAAGCTTTCGCTTTACTCTTTTTAGAAATTGTTGGTTCATGAAGCATAGCTTCATGCCCGACATCTGGCTTGAATCAATTTAGATGATTCATTTCTGCATTGTTTAGTTTTCAAGGAACACCTTGCGCTTCATCGTGCCCCGCACGAGTCAGCTTCTATATATTACCTCTTTATGATTTGTTCGTCAAGCATTTTTTTATTTTATTTTAAGCGAATCATTTTTCGTCTTCCAAAGGTAACGGGAATAAGTGCACAAGCCTCTGCGAACTGCTCTGCAACATCAAAGTATGCGCCTATTACATCGGCTGTGTGTGCGTCTGAACCGATTGCGACGTATCTTCCGCCAAGCTCCCGATAGCGTTTGTACACAGGTACAAGCTGTTTGAAATTGATCGGAATTCCGAATCTTCTTGTGTTAAGCTCCAAAACTGTTTCCGTTTCAATAACAGCACGCAGAACAGCATCTATATCCTCTGTCCACCTTGCGTATTGAATTCCCGATTCCTCATAGGGAGCATACCGCGATATATAGTCAATGTGCCCGAGAATATCAATGTACGGATTGGAACTCACCATTTCTTTCATAAGATGAAAATATCTGCGATACATTTCATCCTGAGTTTTTCCTTCGTACCCATCCTTTTCATAAATATCATGTCCGTCAACAAGATGAATTGAGCCAATGACTTCATCAAACGGCACTTCATCTATAAATGCCTCAGCCTGCTGTCTTTCTCCCGGTACAAGTCCCACTTCAACCCCGAGTCGTACCGATTCGGAACGCAGCGGCTCATATTCCCGCCAATATTCCTTCGGATCAAATATAAAATTCAATTCTCCCGGGTAGCTGAAATCTATATGCTCCGTAAAGACTATTCCAAGCCCCTGCTTTTTCGCCGTTTCTACAGCATCCTTTGCAAGCATTTCCGAATCAGCGGAAAATTTCGTATGTGAATGATTATCGAACAGCATTTTATTACGCTCCTTTTTGCTCAGCTTCGTATGCTTCCCTCAAAGCTTTAGCCAACTGGTCAGGACATGATGTCTGTCTCTCTCCGCATCGGTTGCCTGTAAATCTTTCGATTACAGTGTCAATATCCATTCCGACTACCAGCTTGCTGATGCCGCTGAGATTTCCGGGGCAGCCGCCTTCAAAGCTGACGCTGCGGATAATTTTCCCGTCGAGGGCAACCGTGATGGAACGTGAACACGTCCCGTTCGTTTTATATACATAACTGCTCATACATATTCTCCTTAAAAATGTTCCTTAAAATTATTTTCGTTACATCATCATATCATGGGTACACAAAAAAGCAAAACTGCAAAAAGAAAACCTGCGCCGCAAAAGACGCAGGTTTATCAATATTATTCTCAGATAACCCCGATAAGGTGTGCAACAATATATGCAAGCACGCCTCCGCAAAGCGGAGCAACAACAGGGACCCATGCATAGCCCCAATCGGAATCAGCTTTGTTCTTGAACGGAAGAACAGCATGTGCAAGACGAGGGCCGAGGTCACGGGCAGCACTCATTGCGTAGCCTGTCGGACCGCCGAGGGAAAGTCCCAGCGCCCAAATGAGCATACCTACGAGATAAGGTCCGAGTCCTGCAGGAATCGGTCCATTAGGTTTAGCAAAAATCATCCAGATGATGAACATAAGAAAAAATGTCGCAATCATCTCTGTAATAAAGTTAGCCGGAATATTACGGATTGCCGGAGCCGTACAGAAAACACCGCGCTTTGTCGGGCCGTCCTCCGTCTCTGCCCAATGCGGGAGATATGCAAGATAGACAACAAGACCTCCGCAGAAACCGCCTGCAATCTGCACAATAGATGTGATAACAAACTGCGGGAACGTATATATACCCGCAAAAGTCTTTGCAAGGGTAACGGATGGGTTCAGGTCAGCCTGCGGAGCCCCGAGAGCATTCGCAGTAAATACACCAAGAAGCACGGCAAAAGCCCAGCCTGCCGTAATGCAAATCCAACCGCCTCCGGAGCCGCAGGTTTTCTTAAGAGCCATATTTGCGCATACGCCGCAGCCGAACGTCACAAGAACGATCATTCCGACGAATTCGCCTAAAAGATTGCTGAGATCCATTAATCGTTTCCTCCTTAGTCTTCTTCGTCTTCAAGCCAATGCATAGCATGGCGGACAGCCTTGCGCCAGCCTTTATAAAGCTTATCTGCATCGTCTTTGGCCATTTTCGGATCAAAACGGTTGTCAAGCTTCCATCTCTTCTTGAGCTCGTCCTTCGATTTCCATACACCTACAGCAAGACCTGCAAGGTATGCAGCACCGAGAGCCGTTGTTTCAATGACCTGAGGACGCTCAACAGGAACACCAAGCATATCTGCCTGGAACTGCATGAGCATATTATTTGCGACAGCTCCGCCGTCAACTTTGAGTGATGCGAGACGAATGCCTGAATCTGCCTCCATAGCGCTCAAAACGTCGCGAGTCTGATATGCCATGGAATCAAGAGTTGCACGAACGATATGAGCCTTTTTCGTACCACGGGTAAGACCGATAATCATACCGCGTGCGCTCATATCCCAGTACGGAGCACCGAGTCCTACAAATGCCGGAACAACGTAAACGCCGTCTGCATCCGGAACGCGTTTTGCAATCCACTCGGAATCCGGTGCAGCGTCAATGATGCGCAGTCCGTCGCGCAGCCACTGAATAGCAGAGCCGGCAACAAAGATAGAACCCTCCAGAGCATATTCGACTTTTCCGTCGAGACCCCACGCAATAGTTGTAACAAGCCCGTTCTTGGACTCGTAAATCTTTGTACCTGTGTTCATGAGCATAAAGCAGCCCGTACCGTACGTGTTCTTTGCCATGCCCGGCTCGAAGCAGTTCTGACCGAAAAGTGCAAACTGCTGGTCACCTGCCGCACCTGCGATAGGCACGCAGCCGCCAAGAATAGAAGGAATCGTCTCGCCGTATACCTGGCTTGACGGACGTACCTCCGGAAGCATGGATGCAGGAACTGTAAGGTGCTTAAGAAGTTCCTCATCCCATTTAAGTTCATGAATATTGAACATGAGTGTGCGGGATGCATTGGAATAATCTGTAACATGAACCTTGCCGCCCGTGAGCTTCCAAATGAGCCAGCTGTCAATTGTACCGAAAAGAAGCTCTCCGCGCTCTGCCATTGCACGCGCGCCTTCAACGTTATCAAGAATCCATTTTACCTTAGTACCGGAAAAATATGCATCAATTACAAGACCTGTTTTATGATGGAACTCGTCCTCAAGTCCCTGCAGCTTCAAATCTTCGCAAATATCAGCTGTCTGACGCGACTGCCATACAATGGCATTATAAACAGGGCGGCCTGTTTTCTTTTCCCATACCACCGTAGTCTCGCGCTGGTTCGTGATACCGATTGCCTTGATATCACTCGCCAGGAGATCTGCTTTTTCAAGAGCTTCCTTCATGACCGTTGTCATCGAGCTCCAGATTTCCTCAGCGTCATGCTCAACCCAGCCCGGCTTCGGGAAATACTGTGTGAATTCCTTCTGCGATACACCAACGATGTGGGAATCTTCATCGAAGATAATCGCACGGTTGCTCGTAGTTCCGGCATCCAGTGCCATTACATACTTGCGTGCCATTAAAAAATGCCCCCTTGTTCCGGGACAAGCCCCGGATATTGAATGAAAATGTAATTAAATAATTACGGTATACATTATACGAGCCAAAAAAAAGTTTTTTCAATAAAGCAAGCGTTCTCTTTCGAAATTATTTTCAAATGTAACATTCTTTACATTACATATGGAAAACACTGCTGTTGTATCGAAACGTTTTTCTTACGGTATGTCTTTCTCATAAGGTCTATTGTATTTGATTATTTTTCTGCCCAAAAGAAAAATCTCTGTTTGCAGTGAGTCCGTTTCACAACAAACAGAGATTTAATATTTCACTTATTTATAGTATGCCACGCCGGCCTCAAAGAGCTGCTGGTCTTTTGCGCCCGGTACGTTCATGGCAACGTATTCTCCGATACGCTCTGAGTGTCCCATCTTGCCAAGAACGCGTCCGTCCGGACTCGTAATACCTTCGATAGCATTGACGGAACCGTTTGGATTAAACTCAATATCAAGCGACGGTGCGCCCGACCGATCAACATACTGTGTTGCAATCTGTCCGTGAACACGCAGGTTTGCGATAACTTCACGGTCTGCAGTAAACCGTCCTTCACCGTGAGATACTGCGATTGTATGCATATCGCCTACCTGAACATTGTTGAACCACGGAGAGAGATTCGATACAACTCTTGTCTGTACCATGCAGGATACATGACGTCCAATTGTGTTGAACGTAAGCGTCGGAGAATCAATATCAAGGTCACGGATTTCTCCGTAAGGAACAAGTCCGAGCTTGATAAGTGCCTGGAATCCATTACAGATACCCAGCATAAGTCCGTCCTGATGGTTGAGATGTTCCATTACCGCATCTTTGATTTTCGGATTGCGGAACATCGAAGCAATGAATTTTGCAGAGCCGTCAGGCTCATCACCGCCGCTGAAGCCGCCCGGCAGCATTACTATCTGGGCTTTTTTGATGCCTCGTGCGATTGCATCTACCGTTTCTGCAACAGCCGACGGGGTCAGATTGCGTACAATGAGCGTCTCTGCTTCAGCACCGGCACGTTCAAAGGCGCGTGCCGTATCATATTCGCAGTTCGTTCCCGGGAACACCGGTATGAAAACACGCGGCTTCGCGTAATTAAGATGCGGCGTGATACGATTTCCTTCTTTGTACAGTACAGCAGGCGGTACTTTTCCGAGAGTTTTTGTCTGTGTCGGGAAAATCTTTTCCAGCGGTGCACGCCATACACGCTCAAGCTCCGCCAGCGTACGGACCATCTGTCCGCAGACAATGCTCTGCACAAGGGTTGTTTCACCCAGCTCATAATATCCTGTACCCATAAGAGCCTCGGATACGTCCGTCCCGGCAGCAACCTCAATCAGGATAGTGCCATAATCAGGTTTGAACAGGTCATCACGCTGCGGGATTCGGGTGAAATTAAAGCCGACTGAGTTACCCATGCACATTTTCGTAACAGCTGCGGCAATACCGCCGTATTTCACTGTTGAAGCCGACAGAACTTTATTGGATTCCGTAAGCGCCTGAACGCACACGAAATTATGACGCAGTTTCGTAAAGAGCGGAAGGTCAAAGGCATCCTTCGGTGCCGGTACGACATATACCTTGCTGCCCGGGAACTTGAATTCCGCGGAAACGGCATTTTTAGCCGGCATGGCTTCAACTGCAAAGGCTGCAAGAGACGGCGGTACATGGATATCCATGAATGTACCTGACATGGAGTCTTTTCCGCCGATGGCAGGAATTTCAAGTCCATGCTGTGCCCAAAGCGCGCCCAAAAGTGCGCTGAACGGTTTGCCCCATTTTTCGGGATCTTTTCCGAGGCTTTCGAAATATTCCTGCAGAGTCAGGCGAATACCATCGGCACTGCCGCCAAGTGCTACCATTTTTGCCGTTGCTTCAACAATAGCGTACACCGCACCATGGAACGGACTCCATTCCATAAGATGAGGGTCAAAGCCGTATGTCATAGCCGTTGCGGTTTCAGTCTCTGCTCCAAGCATCGGCAGCTTTGCAACCATGCCTTCCTGCGGCGTAAGCTGACGCTTTCCGCCAAATGGCATAAGAACCGTATTACCGCCGATTGTGGAGTCAAAACGCTCGCCCAGCCCCTTCTGGCTGCAGACATTAAGCTCGGAAAGATCTGCTTCCCATGCTGCCGCAAGGTCACGGCCGCATTTTTTGACTGCCTCGGGAATCTGCCAAAGGTAACGCTCCTCTGCAGACGGCATATCTATTTTGACATTTACATGCTGCTTTACACCGTTTGTATCGAGGAAATCACGGCTGATATCGACAATAGGTTTTCCTCTCCAGTGCATTCTAAGGCGCGGTTCTGCCTTTACCTCTGCCACAACAGTTGCTTCGAGGTTTTCTTCCCCGGCTGCCTTAATAAATTTGTCCACATCAGAAGCCGCCAATACAACAGCCATACGTTCCTGAGACTCTGAAATAGCGAGCTCAGTTCCGTCAAGGCCCTCATATTTTTTAGGTACGGCATCAAGGTTCACCGAAAGTCCGTCTGTCAGTTCTCCGATAGCAACGGAAACACCGCCCGCGCCAAAATCGTTGCAGCGTTTGATAAGCGTGCTGATTTCAGGACGGCGGAAAAGTCGCTGAATCTTTCGCTCCGTAGGCGGATTGCCTTTCTGAACCTCTGCTCCGCAGTTTGCAAGCGAATCCAGAGTATGCTCTTTCGATGAGCCTGTTGCTCCGCCGCAGCCGTCACGTCCTGTGCGGCCGCCGACCAAAACTACAAGGTCGCCCGGTTCAGGCGCCTTGCGGACAACATTTTTCTTCGGAGCAGCAGCGATAACGGCACCGATTTCCATGCGTTTTGCCATAAAGCCTTCATGGTAAACCTCCGCAACCTGTCCCGTAGCGAGACCAATCTGGTTTCCATATGAGCTGTAGCCAGCCGCGGCTCCCTGTGTAATTTTCTTCTGCGGAAGCTTGCCGGGCATAGTCTCGGCAATAGGACGGCGCGGGTCAGCCGCACCTGTAAGGCGCATTGCCTGATAGACGTAGGAACGTCCGGACAGCGGATCGCGGATAGCTCCGCCGAGGCATGTTGCCGCTCCGCCGAAGGGCTCGATTTCCGTCGGATGATTATGTGTCTCGTTTTTGAACATAACGAGCCAATCTTCTGTTTCATCGCCTTTAGACGCCTTTACGACAATAGAGCATGCGTTGATTTCATCGGAAGCATCCAAATCTGCAAGCTTTCCTGCCTTCTTAAGCGCCTTCATACCCATAACGGCAATATCCATAAGGGTAATGTCACGATTTTTCCCCGCGTAAACAACCTTACGGTCTTCGAGATAGCGTTCGTATGCTTTTTCGATAACAGGCGCAAAGTAGCCCTTCTCAATATCTACGCGGTCAACCGCCGTCGTAAAAGTGGTATGGCGGCAGTGGTCGGACCAATACGTATCAATAACACGTATTTCCGTAATCGTCGGAGCGCGGTGCTCCGTGTCACGGAAATACTTCTGACAGAACGCAAGGTCATCAAAGCTCATGGCCAATCCACGTTTTGCATGGAAAGCACGGAGCTGTTCTTCGCTGTATGTGTTGAATTCCTTCAAAACCTCGACGTCCGCAGGAGTCTCCATCTCCATTGCGAGAGTCTGAGGCTTTTCAAGGGAAGCTTCACGGCTTTCAATGGCGTTGATCATATAAGCCTTGATTTTTTCAAAGCTTTCATCATCAACATCTCCCACAAGCACGACAACGGTTGCCGTATGAATCTCCGGCCGTTCCTTCTGCGTGACAAGCTGGACACACTGTGCCGCTGAATCCGCACGCTGGTCATACTGCCCGGGCAGATACTCCACTGCAAACATACGGGAATCCTTAAAATCCGGAAGTGCCTCTTCATAAACGGTATCAACCGGAGGCTCCGCGAAAACGACATCCCTCGTCGCACGGAATTCCTCATCGCTGAGGCCCTCTATATCATAACGGTGGATTAAGCGTACGGCCTTCAGACCTGTAAGGCGGAATGTCTCCACCAGGTCTGCCATAAGCTGCTGCGCAGGTATATCAAAGAAACCCTGCCGCTTTTCCACAAAAAGTCTTCTGACTGTCATCCTTGTTCCCCCTGTGAGTTATTCATCTTTTAACAGCTCGGTCGAAACCTTCACGACCACTTTCAGTACCTTGCCGGGCTTGTCATCAATAGCACGGCAGGGGCAGTGCACATCCTTCGTAGTAAGTACAGCAAAAACGCCCGGTTTTAAGACAAAATTGCTCTCGGGCACCAGCTTTTCATAAAATGTAATATCCTTTTCTTCATCGTAAGGAGTTTTTACCTTCAAATCAGGAGTAAACGGGCACCAGCCAAGATGCTCCTCCCCTTCCGCGAGAAACTGGACATCATAATAACGGCGGTGCGACTCCGGGAAGCATTCCTTGGCGGGCTTCGTCGTATATCGGGAAACCGTAGCGTACATGAGGTCTCCTTCAATTTCATAGCGTCCGTCCTCGAGCTTCGTGAAATCCTTGCTGCGCAGAAAATCAATCGCCCTTATGACGGCATCTGCATAAGCAACACGAGCAGGATTATATTCGTTTATCGTTCCAATGAGCATAATACAACAGCGCTCCTTTAAGAAATAGATGCGGCAGGCAGAATCCGCAAAAAATTTTTCTTGAATGCCATAAATACTTGTGATATTATTTTACCAAATCCAGACAGATATGCAATGATTGGGACAGTACATTTTATTTTACTTTCAGAGAGACGGCGGTCGCTGTAAGCCGTCAGAGAATGAAGTGGAAGGCTCCCCATGAGCATGCCGGAGAAATCCGACCGCGCGCCGCGATAAAGCACCACGAGTGAGTTTTTACTCATAAAGGTGGTACCACGGGAATTACTCTCGTCCTTTACGGACGAGAGTTTTTTGTTTATTTGAGATAACGACAGGAGGAATCACAATGAACGAACTACTTGAACTGTTGGAACATGACGGCAGACGCCCCATAAGTGAGCTGGCTGCCATCCTCCACCGCAGCGAGTATGAGGTGGAAAAAGATTTGAAGCAGCTCGAAAAAGACCGTATTCTTCTCGGCTACAACGCCATAATCGACTGGAACCGTGCAGGCCGTAACTCCGTCGTTTCTGCCATAGAAGTTAATCTCACACCCCAGCGTGAGGTCGGCTTTGATGCCATTGCGGAGCGCATCAGCCGTTTTGAAGAGGTAAACTCGGTCTATCTCATGAGCGGAAGCTTTGATCTGCTCGTAATAATAGAGGGTGAATCCCTGCAGGAGATTGCAGACTTTATTGCAACACGTCTTGCAACCATTGACGGCGTAACCTCTACCCGCAGCCACTTCGTTCTGAAGCCGTACAAAAAGGACGGGCTCATTGTCGGTGATAAGGAACGCGACCGCAGACTGGTGGTGAGCCCATGAAGGACTGGAACAGTATTTTATCCCCCGCAGTACAAAATGTCGCTCCGTCGGGTATCCGTAAATTTTTCGACATTGCGGCTGAAATGGAGGACGTCATCTCTCTCGGTGTCGGTGAACCGGATTTCGTCACACCATGGACAATACGTGAAAGCTGCGTCTATGGCCTTGAACAGGGCTATACATCATACACGGCGAACCGCGGCATGCTCGAACTGCGTGAAGAGATTGCCAAAAACACGGCACTGCACGGCGGTGTCTCTTATGACCCGAAAACAGATATACTCGTAACTGTCGGTGTCAGCGAAGCCCTCGACCTCGCTATGCGTGCTCTGCTGGCCCCCGGAGATGAGGTGCTTATTCCTGAGCCGTGTTATGTTTCCTATAAAGCATGCACTGTGCTGGCAGGAGGAGTTGCAGTTCCCGTTCCTACAAAGATAGAGAACGAATTCCGTATTACTCCTGCTGACCTGGAAGCACATCTCACCCCAAAAACGAAAGTTCTGCTCATAGGGTACCCCAACAATCCGACCGGTGCAGTCATGAGCCGCAGTGACCTCATTGAAATAGCTAATTTTGCGGAAGAACATGACCTCATAGTTATTTCTGACGAAATATACGGCAATCTGACTTACGGCGGCGAAGAACACGTCACGTTTTCCTCGCTCCCCGGTATGAAGGAACGCACGATTTTGCTGGACGGTTTTTCAAAATCCTATGCCATGACAGGCTGGCGTATCGGCTATGCTCAGGGAGCTCCCGAAATAATAGCGGCAATGACAAAAATTCACCAGTACACTATGCTCTGCGCTCCCATCACGGCACAGATAGCTGCTATCGAAGCACTTCGCCGCGGCGAAAAGTATATGCGAAAAATGGTATCCGAATACGATCGGCGCAGAGGCGTAATATACCGCGGTTTCAGAGAAATAGGTCTCCCCTGCTTCGAACCGAAGGGCGCGTTCTATATTTTCCCGGATATCCGCGGCACCGGAATGACCTCCGAACAATTTGCCGAAGAACTTCTTCGCACCGAGCACGTAGCTCTCGTTCCCGGCAGCGCGTTCGGCGAATGCGGTGAAGGCTATGTCCGCTGCTCTTATGCAACCGCACTCGGCCAAATCGACGAAGCCATTGCGCGTATCGGCAACTTCGTAAAAAAACATATAAAATAATAAGCAGCCGGAGCATAACAGAGAAAGGCAAGGCTTTCCCTGCCTTTCTCTGTTTTCATTTAAGAGCTCTTAACAATCCGTTCGTTTGCGTCTTATTTTCGTTTGCTTCGATTTTTTCATTCGAACTTTTATACCAATTTAGCATATTTCTTCCCCATAAATGTAATTTTCTGATAAAATGAGTAAACAATTCTATTTCAAAGTTTAGAAAGGAGGATGACGGGATGCAGAACAACCGCCTGCGCTATCTTCGAGAAAAAGAGGCTCTCACGCAGACGAATCTCGCTAATGCGCTTCATATCGGACAGTCGACATACAACCGTTATGAGCGAGGTGTGCGTGAGCCTGACCATGAGACACTCAAGAAAATAGCGGATTATTTTCATGTATCACTGGATTTCCTGCTCAAGCACGACCGCCCTTACACACGTAAGGAACCCGGTATTGATCTGGCCTCCTTCCTCATGGACGGTTCATATAAGATTTTTTCAAAGACACCTACTCAAAAGGACCGAAAGCGTTTGGTTAATTTAATCCACGCTCTTTATGGTGAAGAGAACGACGGTCGAAAGTCTTCTACCTGATTTGCATTATGCCGCACTGATGTGCGGCATTTTTATTTTGCGTTCGAACGCGACAAAGGCAGGGCATACGCCCTGCCTTTGTAATTCTTTGATAGTCTATCATATAATTTTTCCCGCTCGATAATTTCTCCGCGGATACTTTTTTTCCAAAAAAACGAAGGGATCAACACCCTTTTCATCGATGAATCTCAAAAGCTCTTCGTCATTGAACACACGAAGAATGTCCACACCCGGCTCGTCCATGAGTCTCAAAATAAACGGTTCCTCAAGAAACTCTCTTTTTCTGTCCGCAAACATACAGATTTCCGGTCTCAGCGTCTGCCCAAAATGCACCTTTTTCACTATGCCAATGCCGATATTCGTTTCAATAACTGTCGTCACCGGGTAAATTGCGACATTCTTAAAAAAAAGCTCAAGCATTTTTCGGTCAAACTGCCCTACCGAAAGATTTTTCATTATGTTATATGCGATATGCGGCGGATACGGGTCCTTGTAGCTGCGCTGACTCGTCAGCGCGTCGTACACATCAGCAATTGCAACAACCTTTGCAAGCTGCGCAATTTTGTCTTCCCTGAGCCCGAACGGATATCCACGCCCGTCCATATGTTCATGATGCTGCTCCGCAATCAGTCCCAAGAGATGTGCTCTGGGCTCATCCTTCATAAGATCAATCTGTTTTCTGCCTGCTGTCGGATGCATTCGAATAATATCAAACTCATCCTTAGTCAATCTTCCAGGTTTATTCAGAATTTCACGCGGAACGACTACTTTTCCTATATCATGCAGCAGCCCGCCCAAAATCAACGTTATGAGATTGGCGGGTGAATACCCCAGTATTATTCCTAAAAGTCCACTGAGAACTGCGACATTAACACTGTGGGCAAAAGTATATGTGTCATGCTGACGGACATCCGAAAGCTGCACTAAATCCCGCTGATGTGCAAGAATATCCTCCAGGATATTGTGCGCCGGTTTCTTAAGAAGCGAAATATTTATCGTCTTTTTACGTTCAATATCATCAAAAATCCCACGAAGGTTTTTCAACGCTTCGGTTCTTGTCTTTTTATCCAGTACATCCCTCGGGAGCTCCACGTTTACAACCGAATCATTCTTTGTCTCTGTGGAAAAAACCGTGAGAGAACCTATGCCGAGTTCATCAAGACGTTCAAGATATGCCTCGGTCATGGGAACTCCGCTCATCAGATAGTTGACGCCGCGGTCATTATATATATTCTGTGCCGTTATCATGCCCGGACGTATTTTTTCGAGCGGTAGATGCAGCATTGATTCTTCCTCACTTACAACTAAAATACTGCTCTATAATAACATAAAGAAGTCACAAACAAAAGTAAAAACCTTATTTCATAAGCCGGAGTCCTCAACGTACACTCTCGGAACGCGCGGAGATATCATGCACACAACCTCGTACCCTATTGTCCCAAGCCAGCCTGCAGCCTCCTCCGCCGAAAGAGTTTCTGAACCGAAAATCGTTACCGCATCCCCAACACGGGCTCCTTCAACCTCCGTTACATCAACCATGCACTGATCCATGCAGATACGTCCGATAACCGGTACACGTTGCCCATTAAGTTCAACAACGGCCTTGCCTGCATAAAGCCGGGTATATCCGTCGGCGTAACCTATGGGCAGCGTACCCACGCGCATTTCTCTCGCAGCTATGAATGTGCGTCCGTAGCTGACACTCTCACCCGGATGATAATCCTTTACACATGAAAGACGCGCCTTCACCTGCATGACAGGCTTTAGGTCAATCACATGCTCAACCTCATCCGATGGCCAGAGTCCATAAAGAATAATGCCCGCCCGGACCATATCGAGATGTGTCTCAGGCATTTCGAGAATTGCGGCAGAATTCGCAATATGGCGAAGCGCCAGTTTAACTCCCCGTGCCTCAATGGCTGCAACAGCCTGCTGGAAGCGTTTGAACTGCTCATTGGCATAGCTCTTATCCTTTGCGTCTGCCAAAGCAAAATGGGAGAACGCGCCCTCAATCCATATACCCGGCAGGCCCTTCATCGCTGCCGCAATTTCACCTGCGTTTCCCGGGCGCACTCCTATACGGCCCATACCGGTATCGACGGCAATATGTACCTTTGCGTGAGTATGCTGGCGCAATGCCGCAGCGGCGAGAGCAGCCGCCTGTTCAACGGTAAATACGGCCTGCGTAATCCGATACCTTACTACTATGTCAGCCTCCTGAGGCTGTGTAGGCCCAAGAATCAAAATCGGAGTCGTAAAGCCTGCCTCACGAAGCTTTACCGCCTCACTGAGCACAGCAACCGCGAGATAATCCGCTCCCTGTGCCACAGCTTCACGAGCCACGGCAACCGCGCCATGTCCATAGGCATCGGCCTTAACAACCGCGCAAAACTTCGCTCCGTTCGTCACACGGCTCTTTATGACTGAAATGTTATGCCTTAAAGCACTCAAATTGATTTCCGCCCAAGCTCCACGATTTGACATTCTACCGCCCCACTCTTAAGGACCCTCTGATGATTCCAAAGATTCCCATAAATTTTTATACAAATAAATGATACATCACACAGAAAAGCAAAACAACCCTGTGATCGTTTCTTACACTGCATTCCGAAAATTAATACTACATTCTGAATATTAAATACATATTATATTCTATTGACTATATACCTACTATATGGTTTATTTTAATGGTCATAGTACTTTCAATTGTTCGGGGGATGATTACCACGTATAAACTCAACAGCGCAGTCAAGGCACCTACACCGTCACTGCTTCAGGCAGCCCAGATCGGTGAACTTTTCTATGACAACCCAACGCTGCAGCATCTTGAAGATAAAGACGCCATTCTGGTCATGAGCTTTGGCACAACATTTAAGGGGACGCGCAAAGCCACGATTCAAGCAACCGTCGATCAGATTCAGGCTGCTCATCCCAACACAAAAATAAGTCTCGCCTTCACCTCTCACATAATTATCGACCGCATGGAAGCAAGCGAAGGCGTACGTATTCCTATTCCTGAGGAAGCACTTGACCGGCTAAAGAACGAAGGGTATACCCGTATTGCACTTACAACATTGGATATACTTCCGGGTATGGAATATGCATATAACACAGCAGTATTCGACCGCTACAAGGAATCCTTCAAAAAAATGACGATGGGCACGCCTCTCCTCTACTGGATGGGACAGGAAGACCAGCGCGACGACTTTGAAGACTTCATTGAGGCATTAAAGACACAGCTTCCAAAGCAAAATGACAATGAAGCCGTTCTCCTTATGGCTCACGGCACACCTCATCCGTCCAATGCCTTCTATACTATGATTCAGATGCGTCTTGAATCCGCAGGCATCAAAAATGTTTACGTTTACACGGTAGAAGGCTGGCCTATGCTCTCGGATATAATTCCGCGGCTCAGACAAAACGGCATAAAGCATGTAACACTTATGCCCGCCATGATGGTCGCAGGTGAACACGCCAAAAACGACATGGCCGGAGAGCATCCGGATTCGCATAAATCTCAGCTTGAAGCCGAAGGTTTCACCGTAAGCATATTCAACCACGGACTCGGTGAGAATGCTGCTATCCGCCAGATGTTCGTAGATCGTGCAGCTGAAGCCTACCATCTGCTTCAAAAGAAAAACTGACAGAACAAAATCCCCGAGTGCTTTATCTCTAAGGCACTCGGGGATTGTTATTTTTGGTGCGATTGGGCGGAGTCGAACCGTCGACCCTCTGCTTAGGAGTTATGAGAGAAAATATATCATAGTCCTTGATTTTTCACAGGTTGCGCTTACTTTTCTTTGCTTTTCGGGCGCAATTTTTTCAAACGTAGTTCTGCGGTTTTTTGCGCCCAAAATTCAAAAACTGCGCCCAAATTGCGCCCATCATTTTATCTTAAAAGCTATCCTGTTAGCTATCATGCAGTGAGTCTTCCGGTCTGCTCCGATGGTCAGCTTGTACCCTATGTAAATGTTCCAGTACAGCTTCCAGAATATATGCTTCGAGTTCGAATACGTCCATATAGAACCGTCATCAAGGTCCTGCGCCCAGCGTTCGTCGTCGCTCTCGAATACGACATACTCATGCGCCGGGTCATAGTCTGCGCCCAGGAGATAAAAGCAGAAACCATAAGCGCTGTTCCGATAGAGCCAATAGCAACGGCAGATATAACGCTTGATTCTTTCTATTATAGTAAAGTCCGGATCATGCAGCTCGGTATACCATCGGCCGCGGCCCATATCTGCCAGCTCTCCTACACTGGCGTATACCTCTTCGTAGTGAGAATTATACCAGTCCGTCAGCCAGGACGGAAGTATTTTGACGAGGTCGGACGGATTGCAGCTGTTATCCCACGTCTGCCAGTAATGCCAGAAGCCGTCGAGCTCTCCCTCTTCGTCGCAGAAAAGCAGCACGACTATCGGATTAGTAAGGTAGCAAAGTACGGTAAAAAACAATGAGGCTATGAGCCTTAACGTATAACGCATATTATCATCCCCCTTCAGGAAGGTATGTCGTGATCGTGGCAGTAATTCCACCACAGTATAATGCCCATCTTATTTGTCTCTATCTGCCTTTTCTCTGCGTTCCACCACATACTCAAATCAGGCCTGCCCTCCCGGACTGCATGCATTACCTCGTTCCCTGTTGGCTGCACCGGGTGCCATTCCTGAACGGGTGCGTAGGCGTAAAGCTCGACAAGGTACTTGAGCTTGATATGGCCGCGCCAATTAGTCCTGATGTTCTTAATGCACCTGGCGAGCTCTTTCTTAAGAAAAGACGCATTAGCTTTTTTCATATCGGGCCCCCTATTTGCAGATGAGCGCTACCCCCAGGGACGCTGCTATCAACTGCCAGAAATTACGCTGCCGTTCGATACGTGTCTTTTTATTCTCCAGGTCTTTCACAGAGCTTACGATATTCTGCAATTCGAGATTCGCTGCGGCGAGTGATTCTCTGGCACTCTGCGTTTCGCTCTTGGCAGAGTTTAAGTCGTTCCTCAAGAGAGCTAACTGTTCTTTCTGCTTGTCTATTATAGACTTCAAAGTCGTCAATTCTTCCGAGGCCGTCGTCAAGTCCCTGCTCTGCTCTTCGTATAGCTTCTGAAGCTCGCTGTTGCTGGTTTCCCAATCTTCCAACACTTTCATCAATACGGCTTTCGGGACTGTTTCTGTCTTTTCTTCCATCGGTGCCGCCAAAGATATATTCGTAAAGGGCGGCAAGGCCAATAGCGATAACGATAAGAGCGATAGCAATATACATTTTCTTACCATTCATAATCACTCCCCCTCGTCGTAACCTGGAACGCCATACTCCGAAAGGTCGAGCGTTCTTACGTACTCATACTGGCGGTTGCTTCTGTTCTGGTATCCGTGCTTGTACTCGTCACAGTCAGCCCAGGAATAATAGAGGTCGTGGAACTCGTCGGCGCATGTATCAAGGTCGTTCATGTCATGCCCCGCGGCAATCCTCATTTTAATGAAGGAGTAAACGCAGTGCGTCGAGGTCGGGCCCCACATGCCGGCATAGATTATTGCCCTGCTGTCGGTAAGGCCTGCGTCAAGGCAGGCGTCCACATAGTCAAGGGTATCATTGGCAAGTATCATGAGCTGGGCCTCTATGCCTTGTTCCGAGCCGAGAAGCTCCGCCAGCTCCTCAAGCTCTCCCGCGGCTTCTATGTCGCTGAACGTGCGCCCGGCAAACTTATCGCCTCCGTCTATATATGAAAGAAGTATGTCGGCCCTGCCGCCCTCCCATTGAGAACAGCCCAGGCTCGGATAGTCTCCTGCTGTCGAGCACGATACCGCGTCATACGCTCCTTCAACGCCAGTCTCTACGAGGCCCTTCGCAATCTCTTTCGCGAGCTCTCGGTTCGTCATGCTTATCATCCTCTCTTTCAAAATCATCCGGAATGCCGTTATGGTCTTTGTCAACGAGAGCCTTCGCGACAAAGCCTATAACCGCAATCCATGAGCTGCCGGCTATTTCATGCAAAAAATTAAGCAGCTCTTTTAAGTCCGGCTTTCCTTCTACGTACCAGCGGCATAACCAGGCCAAAAGATAGAGAAGGCAGCAGAGCATTAAAAGTGCTGCATATAATAAGATGTACCGCATGGCTCCCTGCGAAAAGTCCATACCGGCAATATAGTTTTTCGCTTTGGAGAGCCAGCGGTCAACAAACTTCATTACTAATCACCGCCCCAAAAACAGCGCGATTATGCTTGACAGTACTCCGGCCGCAGCAACTCCTATTCCTATCGCCCATCGTGTTGTCTCGCGATCTTCGGCGCGCTGCTGGTCTGTATGGTCTATCCTTTTATGAGCTGCCTTTGCTGCAGCCTCGGCTTTGACCAGTCTTTCCCCCAGCTCTCCTATGGCTTTCCGTGACGCGTCCGCCGTCGTAAGAGCTAAATCAAGTTTTGCTTCAACGCGAGCCATACGCTCCAGTATGGTTGTAAGCTGCTTAATTACGGACTCCTCCACTCTATATCCCTCCGCTTCGCTGCAATACTATTTTCCCCATAGAAAAAGCACTCTGCAGATATTCTGCAAAGTGCTTTCCTACTTCTATACTGTTATGCAGCCAAAGCCGCTTCAACCTCTTCGACCGTAAAGCCCATTCTCCAGAAGTCGCTTCCCGGGTTTTTCTTGTATTCCTGCTGGATATAGACCGTCGTCTCTTCGCCCGTTTCCTGGTCTGTTGACGTCCGGGTTTCGATACGGTGCGTCTCATCGACTATGCCGGCCTCAGGACTTTCAATCTCATGGTCGTCCATCCAGCGGAAGCGTTCATCTAAAAGACGCTGCCAGTACGGTTTCCATTTTGCAGCCGGAAAATGGTCTTTGATATATTCGTAATCAAACTTGCTGTTAAGGTGCTTTGGAAAACCTTTCATGTGCCTGCTCCTTTCATGTTAACGTAAGCCAGTGATTCTTTTCTGCTATTGTGGCGGCAAACGGCAACTCATCGGCCGTAGCTTCGAGCTGCTTACGCAGCAGCGCGGAGCTCGTATAGCAGATATGCTTTGAACCGTCCAGCTCAAACTCTATGCGCATTGCTTCTTCATTTTGACCGTATTTGGATTGGATAATCGTAAATCCGGTAATGATTATTTCTTTGCCTATAACTTCACTGATTTTTACTTTTTCAGCCCACACTTCACGCTTCGCCTGGGGTAAATCAGAGAACCGTTTCAAGGCATCGCCTCCACTTCGTTTTTCAAATCATCAAACTTAATCGCCAGGCGCAGATGGTGAGCGTTTGCGTGTTTAAGCCAACCATGCGCGCTGGCGATTTTCCCTATCGCTTGTTCCTTGTTAATTTTCCCGTGCTTGATTTCCCAGGGAACAGCTTTCAATCGCTTTTTAATTCTTTTGGCCGTGCTTTTGCGCACGAGAATTTTTCCGGACGGAAAGTGCCGGTACCCGAGAAAGTCTACTCCGTGGCTTGTCGGGTACAACTCTTTCTTGGATAATCTCAGCTGCAGCACACCGCCTACAAAGCTTTCCACTTCATTGGCTATGCGCTTTAGCTCTTCCTTATCGTTTCCGAAAATCAGAAAATCATCACAGTATCTGAGATAATCCCTCACATGGTACTTATGCTTTACGAGCTGGTCGAGCTCGTTAAGGTATAAATTGCCGAACCACTGCGACGTATAGTTTCCTATGGGAACGTTCCGTTCGCTGCCGATACTGGTAACGATATTGCTGAGTAACGCGATTACTTTCTCGTCTTTGATTTTTCTCCGGATAACGTCCATGAGCTTGTCGTGCGGAATAGACGGATAAAACTTTGAAATATCGAACTGGCACACCCAGGCATTACGGCGTACAAACTGCATACACCGTTTGCTTCCCGCGTGCTGTCCCTTGCCCTTCCTGCAGGCGTAGGAGTCATAAATAAACATGGACTCCCATAGCGGCGCAACGACATTCATGATAGCATGCTGCACAATTCTGTCCGGGTAAAACGGCAGGATAAAAATCTGCCGCTCTTTCGGCTCGTGAATTATTTTGACCTTGTAATCAGATGTCCTGAAGCTCCCGCTTATAAGCCGCTGCCGAAGCGCTTCCAGCTTTTTCTCCCTATTCCGTTCAACCTCTTTTACAGTATCCTGCCAATTCTTTCCCTGTCTCGCCTTTTCAAAAGCGAGCTCTATGTTTTCTACGGCAACTATTTTCTCAAACAGGTTCCCGTGTCTTTTCATTAAATCTCCTCCGAAGGTTCGGATGCCCTACTATTTCAAGGAGCTACCCTGTTGTGTATTTTCCCTTGTCGGGACGGCCTGTATGTCCAGCCGTGCGGGTTTCAACTCTGGACGTTTTTCAGGTAGTTCGTACAAATGATATCCCGCCGTATCGGACGTGCCCCGAGCACCGTAATTCGCATTCAAATTCAGCGCCCTGTTATTCCAATTCGAGCCACGCGAACTGCAAACCGCAGCATTATTCCAATTACTGCGGAGGATCACCTTTGACATACAAGCCGAAGAGACTTCCTTAAGGCGGACGCTCTCTTATCATTTTTATCCCTCCGTTTTCGCGCCCCTTCGGGGCGGTCGTGCTACGCATTCGTTTTAGTGCCCCGCTCTGCGGGCCCTGTGCCATGTTCCGCGGAATGCGGAGCGATTTTAGTTCACACGTTTTCGGAACGGCTCGGACGCGCCCCGAGCACCGCAAGCCGCACTCAAATTCAGCGCCCCGTCATTCCAAGCCGAGCCACGCGAACCGCAAACCGCAGCATTATTCCAATGACCGCCGAGGAGCACCCGGTATACTGTGCCGTACACCTGACCCGCTTCATACTTGTCGTTAGTATCATAAGCATTTCCA
>JAILNL010000040.1 GCA_024691625.1 Schwartzia sp. (in: firmicutes) | reverse complement strand
CCCGAATACGCTCAGGAAGCAGGCGCCGATTTCTACGCCGCAGACGGAGTTGCTGCAGTACGTCTGGCGAAGGAGCTTATAAAAAAATAAAATACATATTAACTCCCTCCGTCACGCTTTCAGCGTGCCACCTCCCTCATGGAGGGAGGCAAAAAAGCCCCCCTCCCGGAGGGGGGAAACAGCCGAAGGCGGTGGGGGGAGAAAAAGAACCGTAAAGAAAATAGAGCTGTGCCGAGAACGTTTTGACACAGCCTAATTGAAAAAGAACGCAACAACAATGCCGAGATATTTTTTCGTCAGGCAAGGAAAAATGCTCGACTGCGTAGTAGAGCTACGCCGAGAGCATTTTGACACAGCATGGCTAAAAAAGATCCGGCATAAAAAAAGAGACTCGCAAAGGAGTCTCTTTTTTTAATTGGAACAAAGCCTGCCACCGGCCATATTAAAAACGCGGTCGGCATACTTCCTTGCCTCATTTTCATGGGTAACCAGCAAAACCGAAGCGCCCTCATCCGCGGCACTGCGCAGAAGCTCCATTACCAGCTCCACATTGGCATCATCCAGCCCTGCCGTTGGCTCGTCAGCCAGAAGCACCGCAGGCTTCATCAGAAGCGCCCTTGCCACGGCCATACGGCGAAGCTCGCCCCCCGACAGTGCGTTAGGTCTTTCGTCCTTCATATCAAAGAGCCCGACCTTCATGAGAAGCTCCTTCGCCCTGTCCTCCGGCGGCGGCTCCTTATGATAAAGTACAAAGGGCAGCATGACATTTTCCAGCACCGTTAAGGAAAGCAGCGCCGTATTCCCCTGCGGAATCAGCCCGATTCTGCCATTTCTCAGCTTTGACCGTTCCTCTTCCTCCATGGCGTAAATATCCATATCATCAATGCAGATGCTGCCGCCTGTAGGCACAAGCATTCCTGCCATCATGCTCAAAAGCGTGCTTTTCCCGCTTCCCGACCGTCCTGTTATCTCAACAAGCTCGCCCGACTTCAGCGCAAAATCCAAAGGCTTCACCGCCTCAAAGACACTTCCGCTTTTCCCCGCGCGCGTATAATCCTTTTTAAGTCCCTTCGCTTCCAGTTTCATTCTATTCACCTTCCTTGAGCACAAGGCTCACATCAGTTCTGAAAATATACCAAACCGCCGCCCGGGCTGCCACTTTCGCCGCAAGCAGCGAGGAACAGAGAGCAAGCCCTGCCAACACAAAAGCAGTTCCTGTGGACGGCACAACCATTCCTGCTCCCAGATAATTCCCTATAAATCCGCCAAAGCTGTAAAGAACCGCCGCGGAAAAGAATATTCCTGCCGCGCCTCCCATAAGGCACACGGTCATGGCTTCCTTCCCCACAATATCTGAAATCACCTTCCTGTCGGCACCCATTGCGGAGAGAGAAGCAAATTCGCGCTTTCTTTCATGTATCATCATGACAAACAGAAGCATTACGGCAAAGAGCCCTATCAGCCACAGCATTCCTGCCGTGAACGTGATGGACCGGGATATTCTTTTCAGCCCGTCGCTTATGCCAGACACCATATTTTTCGCCGTCGCAACGCTGACACCGCCGACCTTTGCCCTGATATCCGCTGCCACCCTTTCCGTATCATACCCCGAGGCAGTCCTTACCATTACGGAGGAAATCACATCCTCAGGGCTGTATTTCTCGTAGAGGTTCAGCCGTTTCTCAAAGGAAGCATTTATTAGCACGTTTACCGTTTCAAAATTCATATACACGCAGTTGTCCAGAGTAGTGCCTGTAGGCTCGAACTGCCCGATAATACGGCATTCAGTGTCATAGAACCGTATGATATTGTCATTGTAGACCGTTACGTTGCTTCCTATGACAACGTCCATCAGTCCCATCTCCGACAAATTGGAATCCTTCAGCCACGGCCCGATGACGAAATCCGTCTCCGGGTCAAAGGCTATCATCTGAAGCCGCGCGGAGCAGCAGCCTGCCTTTGCCGAGGCCATGTACCGCTGGGGAGTAGCCTTTTCTACGCCCTCCACAGCCGCGACCTCGTCGAGCTTTCCCTTATCCATATAAAAATATCCCGGCTCCGCCTGTAAAAGCACCGTCTGCGCGTCAAAGCTGCTGTTCGCGTCCACAGGCGTGACAACTATATCCGCGCCAAGCCGTGCCTCAGCCTCAGAAAGCCCCCTGAGAACTCCGCTGACAATCATGCTGCCTCCGAAGATAGCCGCTGCCATCAGCATTGAAAAGAATACAAGCGCTGCCGTACGGCCCGCGTATCCCTGCAGATTTCTCCATGGGAGATTTTTCAATGAAAGCATATCCTGTCCTCCTAAACGGGAAGGAGCATCTGCCCCTCCTGCCTGTTTTCCGTTTTTCTAAGGGTGTTCCATGTACCGAAAAGCCCCGCTCCCACAGTCAAAAGAACTGCCGCCGCAAAGGAAAGGACCATATCAGATGCGGCAAATGCCACCCCCGGAAGCAGACGGCTCCCTGCCGCGGCAAATACCGCCGCCGCGCACAGCACGCCTGCTAATGCGCCCGAAAGCTGCAGTATAAAGGCCTCACGGAGCATAACATTTCTGATAAGGCTTCGCGAAGCCCCCACAGTATGCCAGACGTAAAGCTCCTTTTTCCTTTCCTTCATGAGCATGGAGGAAACTATCCCTGACGCCAGAAGCATCAAAAGCCACGCGCTCCCGAAGGCTGCAGCCGATGCCTTTGACGCCGTGCCTATGGACTCCGCCGTTTTGCTGAGGGCGGCCTGATTCCTGCCTGCCTTTACCTTTCTCACATAGCGGTTTATCCAGTTCATGGCGCTCTCCGTGCGGCTTTTATCCTTCACGCGGACAAGAACCGAGGAAAACATAGTCTGCGGGTCAATTTCCGCGTAATCATTTATCCCTGCCGCCTTGGATGCGGCAATCAACTCAGAGAGAGTATCCATACCCGCAAATACCGCGTAATCCAGCTCCGAGCCCGTCTCCTTCAGACGCGCGCCCACAGGCCAGTCCCGCTGAAACAGCGTGACCTTATCGCCTTCAACCTTGCTTCCCACTGCAACCGTGCCGAGGGGAAACGCGAAATCCATCTCCTCAAGCCACGGCTTTATGACGAAATCCTTGTCCGCCTCAATGCCTACAACCCAGATATCCTTTCCGTTGGGAAGTTTATCCGAAATATAAATCTGATGAGATGCCGCCGCGATATCCCCGCAGTCCTGCATCTTTGAAAGCAGCACGCGGTTTTTATACACCTTCACAGGAGCTCCCTGCATCTGCACCTTTCTCATATTAATCTTGCTGCTGACGGCTATAGCCTTCGGGTAGACCACCAGATCAGCCCCCAGCCGCGCTTCGGCCACCTCCATTTCCCTGTGAATCCCCCGCAGCGCCATAACCCCGCCGAAAACACAGGCAGCCTGCGCCAGAGCCAGCAGGAATACAATCGCCGTGCGCACAGGGTGAGCCTTTATATTTTCAATGGGAATTTTTCCTAATGACAGCATTCCCTGATTCCCTTCCTTTCAATCAATGATTGCCTATATCAATCCACAGCGCAGGACGTACAGCATATACCATGTCCGCGTTGGCACCGCTCACATGCGGCTCCCCTGAAAAATTCACAAACTGCGCGGTAAACTCATATACCCCCGGGGAACGCAGCCACCACTCGGCAAGATGCAGCTTGTCCGTCTTTGCCCCGTGCAGCGCTGCCTGCTCCGTGGCCTGCGCCTTTCCCGGGTACTGCCGCCTTTCGGAATCGCTCATATATATTGATATATCCGTGGCGTCCAAAAGAAAAACGTAATCATCAGTTTCATTGCCGCCGCTTGTGCCCACCACAGCCTGCGGCTCAGTCTGATTCCGCGTCAAACGTATGCGGCTTCTTTCCTCACCCGAAAAAGCGCTCTGCAGAAAATCTACGTTCAGCCATTTCCGAAGGGCGCTCGTTTCCCATGTGACGGGAGCAAAGGGAGTGTCGTTATAGGGCATGGCTTCAATGCATGATGCGCTTAAAAGCAGCGCCTCATCACCGATACGGTCTAACACCAGCCATTCCACAGGCTCAGCGCCGTTTGCCGTGTTGCCGTCCTGCTCGTACATGCCGAAGGTTATCACGTCGCCCTTTGCAATTTTCCCATGCGGCTTTTCATCTCTCCAAAGGAATACCGCAGTACAGCACAAAACAAGCAGCAAAAGGAAAATAAAAAATTTTCTCCGTCCCGTCAAAATCATCAGCCATCCGCGTCCTTCCATCAATTACGCGAACTGCGCAGAACCCTGACAAAACCCGCGGCCCCCGATACCACAATCACGGCAGAAACCAGCCGGACAAATGGCTGAAAGACCGTATGACAGCGCATTGTTTTCATCATGCACAAGGGCATGATATCCCCCGGAACGAAAAAAAGGGCAGCGGCACCTATGACTCCCGCCGCAAAAAGAAACAGCTTCAGGCTCCTGCTTTTAAGAATCGCTGCAAAGGAAAACAGGAAAAATAATATAAAACCTCCCAGCTCCACCACATTCTGCGCCCCGTGACAACGCATCCACGTGCCGTCCTCCTTCATTCCGCAGGCAGAAAAAACGGTCATTACCCCCAGTGACAGCAAAAGACTGAACACCGCCGGAAGCAGCGCAAAAACCTTCTCTTTTGTCAATTTCATCAGACTCCTCCTATGGTCATCAGCATTCTGACTAATTTTACGAATTCTCAGTCAGTATATCACGGCTAAAGGGAAATGACAATCATTCTCATATGTATACTTTTACAATCATCTTGAAAAATTGCATTTAAGAAAACGCTGCTTAAATAAAGATATCCGGATTTATACAGATTGTGCGCCCCGCCCAAGGCGGCAAACCGCAGGCATAGTAGTGCTGTGTCGAGGATTTTCCAACACAGGGAAGACACACAAGATGTAACTTGTTTCACGTGAAACACCGTGTATACAAGGCCTCCGTTTAATCCCGATTCCTTGACAAAAGAACCCGTCAATGTTACTCTGAATTTATGAGGTCTGTACGACTGACGGAAGTGGAATTGACCACAGGGAGTACAGACAGGAAAAGCCGACCGTCTGGGCACATGATATGACCCGGAATCCCGGGCGGCTTTTTTGTTTTAATATAGGAGGATAACACAATGGATGAAATGGCTTTGAAATACGGTTGCAATCCGAATCAGAAACCGGCGCGCGTTTACATGAAAAAGGGAGAAATCCCATTCAAGGTTCTGAACGGCAACCCGGGATACATCAATCTGCTTGACGCAATGAACAGCTGGCAGCTTGTCCGCGAGCTGAAAAAAGCAACGGGACTTCCCGCTGCTGCTTCCTTCAAGCACGTCAGTCCTGCAGGTGCTGCAGTCGCGGTTCCTCTCTCTGACGTACTGAAGCAGGTTTATTTCGTAGAAGGAATCGAGCTTTCACCTATCGCCACCGCGTATATCCGTGCCCGTGGCGCTGACCGTATGTCCTCATACGGCGACTTCGTTGCGCTCTCCGACGAGTGCGACGCGCAGACGGCTTCCTTCCTGCAGCGTGAGGTTTCCGACGGTATCATCGCTCCATCCTACTCCGAGGCAGCGCTTGAAATCCTCAAAACAAAGCGAAAGGGCTCATACCTCGTCATCCAGATGGACCCGGACTACGAGCCTGAGCCGCTGGAGCACAAACAGGTCTTCGGCGTATGGTTCGAGCAGAAACGCAACAATATAGAAATCACC
The DNA here is from genome assembly GCA_024691625.1 of Schwartzia sp. (in: firmicutes). Taxonomy (GTDB): domain Bacteria; phylum Bacillota; class Negativicutes; order Selenomonadales; family Selenomonadaceae; genus Schwartzia. Next base: position 767 of record JAILNL010000040.1, on the reverse strand, counting down.
GAGGAATGTCTGGCAAACCGCCCGACACAGAACAAGGAAATCCCCGAAAACGCAAAACGGGATCTCCTCATCGCCCTCATCACCCTGAAATACATCCAGTCCAACTCCGTGTGCTACACCATGGACGGACAGGCTATCGGTATCGGCGCAGGCCAGCAGTCCCGCGTACACTGCACACGTCTCGCAGGCAGCAAGGCTGACAACTGGTTCCTTCGTCAGAGCCCGCAGGTGCTGAACCTGCCCTTCAAATCCGACGTGCGCCGTCCTGACCGGGACAACGCCATCGACGTCTACATCGGCGAAGAATACGAAGACCTTCTCCGTGACGGCGAATGGCAGCGCGTATTCACGGAAAAACCGCCTGTGTTCACAAAGGAAGAAAAGAAGGCTTGGCTTTCCAAGGCTACGGGTATTTCACTGGGCTCCGACGCTTTCTTCCCATTCGGCGACAATATCGAACGCGCCCACAAAAGCGGCGTAAGTTACATTGCACAGACCGGCGGCTCTATCCGCGACGACAATGTTATCGAGACCTGCGACAAATACAACATCGCTATGGCATTCACGGGAATCCGTCTTTTCCATCATTGATTTGCGGTATACAAAAACGTCCTTACTTTTTTAAGTAAGACCGTTTTTTTGATGAGTTTCTACCTTATTTTTTCTAATTATCTGATTAGCACTTCAATAAACAACACTTTCAGCGCATTTTCACTTTATAACCCGATTTCTGTGTATATCTTGACCTAAATATGGACTTATCAACA
>JAILNL010000006.1 GCA_024691625.1 Schwartzia sp. (in: firmicutes) | reverse complement strand
GGATTTTGGTGATGGAGAATGCCATACTCTGCAGTCCATAATTCATTCAAAGGAATTTTCGGCTCCGCATATGGCGCATATGGGGCTTTTTAACATTGAAGGAGTGGACGTGGGAATGCGTGTTGAGCATCCGACGGGTTCCTTTGCGCGCCTTCAGGAAATGTCCAGAGGAAAGGACACCACCACGGGGCACTGGGAAATAGCGGGTATTGTGTCGAAGCAGGCCATGCCTGTTTTTCCTGACGGCTTCCCTCCTGAATGTATTGAAAAGCTGGAAAAGGCTTTCGGAAGAAAGGTGCTCTGCAACAAGCCGTATTCGGGAACACAGGTAATTCACGATTATGGCAGAGAGCATATAGAGACAGGGGCGCTTATCGTTTATACTTCGGCAGACAGCGTTCTTCAGATAGCGGCGCATAACAGCGTGCTTTCAGAGCCGGAGCTTTATGAGGTATGCCAAAAAGCCCGTGAAATAATGCAGGGCCCCTGGGCGGTAGGCCGTGTTATCGCGCGTCCGTTTGTCGGGACATGGCCCGATTATACACGAACCTCCGGACGTCATGATTATTCACTTGTTCCCCCTGCCGACACCATGATGGATGTACTTGCACGGGCAGGTCTCGCGACTATCGGTGTGGGAAAGATTCGCGATATCTTTGCGGGAAAAGGAATCGGACGCCATATACCTATGGACGGCAACGAGGATGGCATGGAGAAAACTATTTCCACCCTGGACGAGGACTTCACGGGACTTTGCTTCACCAACCTCGTGGATTTCGATATGAAATACGGACACCGCAGGGATGTGGACGGTTATGCCCGTGCGACTACAGTTTTTGATAAGCAGCTCGGCACGTTTTTGGAGCGGATGAAAGAGGACGACGTGCTTATGATTACCGCGGACCATGGCTGTGATCCGGGGGCGCCGGGCTCTGACCATACCCGTGAATATGTACCGCTTCTCGTATACGGGGCTGGAGTCAGAAAAGGCGTAGACCTTGGCACGCGTCCAACTTTTGCGGATATTGCAGCCACAGCGGTTGAAATGTTCGGAGAAAAACTCGACACGCCGGGGACAAGCTTCTGGCAGAAAATCAAAGGCTGAAAAGGAGGCCGGTGTTATGCGCATGTATGACCTCATCGTAAAGAAACAACGCGGTGGCGCTATGTCTGATGAGGAAATAAAATTCGTAGTCAACGGCTTTACAAAGGGAGAAATTCCGGCGGAGCAGATGTCCGCATGGCTTATGGCGGTATGGTTTCGGGGAATGAACTCCAAAGAAACATCGTCTCTTACAGATGCTATGCTTCACTCGGGTGAAACGGCAGACCTTTCGGATATCCCCGGTGTTAAAGTAGATAAGCATAGTACCGGAGGCGTGGGAGACAAGACTACGCTGATTGCCGCCCCCATTGTCGCTTCCCGTGGCGGAGTCGTTGCAAAAATGAGCGGACGGGGATTGGGACATACCGGCGGCACAATAGACAAGCTGGAATCTATTCCCGGATTTCGTACTGAGATTGAGGAGACGAAATTCAGAGAGTGTGTAAGGAAATACGGCATTTCCGTTATTGGGCAGTCGACGGAGCTTGCCCCCGCAGATAAGAAAATATATGCGCTCCGTGATGTAACGGGAAGTGTTGACTGTATTCCACTGATTGCTTCTTCAATAATGAGCAAGAAGCTGGCTGCGGGAACAGACGCGATTTTGCTTGATGTAACGGTTGGCAGCGGTGCCTTTATGAAAACAAAGGAAGAAGCCGTGGAGTTGGCGAAAACTATGGTGGACATAGGAGAGAGGGCAGGGAAAAGGACTGTTGCCCTCATAACGAACATGAACGCGCCCCTTGGAAAAGCCGTGGGGAACGCTATTGAGGTAAAGGAAGCTGTAGAGGTTTTGAAGGGGAAAGGTCCTGAGGACCTCCGCAAAACATGCATCGTGCTTGCTGCGAATATGCTTTATCTTTGCGGAAAAGGAGAGCTTTCGGAATGCAGGAAAATGGCGGAGGAATCCCTGCAGGACGGCAGTGCGTATAAAAAACTGATGGACATGACAAAGGCACAGGGCGGAGATGTTTCCGTGTTGGAGAACACCGGGCTTCTGCCGAAGGCTTCAGTAATTGAAGAGCTGAAGGCTGAAAAGGACGCATACTTAAGCGCGTTGAATGCGGAAATGGTCGGCATCGCTTCCATGAAGCTAGGCGCAGGGCGTGAAAAGCTCGGCGATACTCTTGATATGGCAGCGGGGATATATCTCCATAAAAAGCCCGGCGATTTCGTAAAAAAAGGAGAAACTTATATGACTCTTTATACGAATGATGCCGCACGGCTTATATCTGCTAAAGAAACACTGGACACTGCCGTTTCATGGTCCGACAAAAAGCCTGTTCTTTTGCCGGAGGTTTTGGCCCGTGTTGAAAAAGATAAGGTGGAAATATTTGCATAAAAGGGAGGGTATCAGAATGACAGAAGAAGATCAGGCTTTGATTGATGAAGCGAAGCGCGTGCGTGAATTTGCATATGTACCGTATTCGCATTTTGCGGTAGGTGCCGCCCTGCGTACGAAGGACGGCAAAATATTCGGCGGCTGCAATATAGAGAACAGCTCATTTCCTATGACGGTATGTGCGGAAAGGACAGCGGTTTATAAGGCTGTATCTGCAGGAGAGCGTGATTTTGATGCTATAGCAGTTGTGGCTGATACGCCTGAGCCGACACGTCCATGCGGCTCATGCCGTCAGGTTCTTGCGGAATTTGGTGTATCAAAAATAATTATGCACAATGTGAGCGGTGAAACGGAGATAAGCACGTTGAAGGAACTGCTTCCGGGAGCATTCTCCAAGGACGATATTATAGACGGGTAAAAGGGCAGATTTGATTTTCTCTAAATAATAGTTATAATAAAGATATAAAAGATAAACAATATAAATAGCAGGAGGTATGAGCTATGTATACACTTAAAAACAACGCGTTTCAGGGAATAACCCCCCAGATTCATGATGAAGCTTTTGTCGCTCCTCAGGTATTCCTTTCGGGGGATGTCCGTGTTGGAAAACATTCCAGCCT
>JAILNL010000204.1 GCA_024691625.1 Schwartzia sp. (in: firmicutes) | reverse complement strand
TTAGCCGGCTTTACGACCTTTATTTCGGTCGCGTATATCTTGTTCGTCAACCCTAACATTCTCGCTGATGCGGGCATTCCTAAGGAAGCCGCTATTGCTGCTACCATCTGGGTGGCAGCCCTTACAACGACCTTTATGGGCGTCTTTGCTAATTATCCGGTTGCTTTGGCGCCGGGCATGGGACTCAACGCGTTCTTTACATACTATGTAGTAGGTACGCTGCACTTGCCATGGCAGGTCGCGCTTGGTGCGGTGTTCTTCTCAGGTGTGCTGTTTTTCCTCCTGACTCTTGGAGGAATACGTCAGGCGATAATCAGAGCTGTCCCTGTGAATCTGAAGCACGCTATCACCGTTGGTATCGGTACATTTATTGCTTTCATCGGTTTTAAGGGTACCGGTATCATTGTTGCTGACCAGGCAACATATATTACGCTGGGACATGTTTGTGCGCCTTCGACCATGCTTGCACTTGGAGGACTCCTGCTGACAGGTATTCTTATGGTGCGAGAGGTCAAGGGGGCTATACTGATTGGTATCGCTGCTGTAACTCTTCTGAGCATGGCACTCGGACTTTCGCCGACGCCTCATGGAATCGGAGATATAATGAGTTTCTCTCTGCCGTCCATGAGTGCTACCTTTGGTCAGCTTGATATAAAGGGCGCATGGGAGTATGGTATTTTCTCCATCATCTTTACCTTTACGGTTGTTGAGCTTTTCGATAACATGGGAACGCTCATCGGTCTTACGTCAAAGGCAAAGCTCGTAAAAGAGGACGGAGAGATTGAGAATATTGACAAGGCACTGACTACTGACGCAGTGGGCACAATGCTCAGCGCGCTGTTTGGTACATCTACTGTAACATCTTATCTTGAAAGCGCGGCAGGAATTGCCGAGGGAGGAAAGACAGGCCTTACCGCTGTTACTGTTGCTGTGCTCTTTGTGGTATCACTGGTGTTTGCTCCGCTGATTGGCCTTGTTCCGGCATTCGCGACAAGTCCGGCACTTATCGTTGTAGGCGCGCTCATGATGTCCGAGATGAAATATGTCAGCTTTGCGGAGTTTGATGATGCTCTTCCGGCGTTCCTCACTATCATCATGATGCCGCTGACCTCCAGTATTGCGAACGGTTTCGCGTTCGGTTTTGTCAGCTACACGATTCTTAAGGTAGGCGCAGGCAAAACAAGAGAAATCAGCCCGATTATGTGGATTGTATCTCTTGCGTTTCTGGTTAATCTCGCTTTGCGCGGATAAAATTAATATGTGAATAAAAACACTGCCGCAGAACATTGTCCTGCGGCAGTGTTTTTATGTCTGTTGCTGCGTGCGGCTGTTTTAAGGAGCCTGAGTAAGTACGGCTTCTGTATACAGCTGGACGCCAATATGAGAATTAGGATGGATAAAATCAATCAGATATTCGTATTGTGAATGTGTTTCAAAGTAGGCAGAGATATAATCATTGGCATTGATGAATATATCTCCCGTTTGGCCGCACCAGGCTTTAAGCGCGGCTTTGAAGCTGCTGTAGGCTGCGTCTGTGTCGGGAGGCTTCATGCCGCCGATGATGCTCGCATCTCCGTCCATTGCAATCCAGGGAGCGATGAATATGAACTTTGCATCGGGGCGTTGGCTGTAGACGGCACTGCGGATTTTTTGCAGATTCTGCACGTATTCTTCTGCAGTTACGGCGCAAAATTCCGGATCGCGGAAAAGGATGTCATTTGCGCCTGCGGCAAAAACATAAAGCTCTGCCTCAGAATGAATTATTTCTTTGAGATAAATGGACAGCAAAACTGTTGTGGTCATACCACCCTGAGAAACATTGAAAATCTTTCCCTGCATTAAAAGCCGGATGGGGAAATACCACGGAATACCTCCGTTTATTGTTCCTTCTGTTAAGGAATCCCCCACAAAGCAAATAGTTTTTGCGGTTTGCAGAAGCCGGAATGTACGGCTGGTTTTCATCGCATCGGTTACGTTTAATGACATGATTTTACCCTCCGGAAGCATCTCATTTTATACAATTCTATCACTTACGTTTGCGTTCGCAAATGATGGGAAAAATATCTTTTGTAGGGGGGCATATTATCTATAAAAATTTTAAGGCAAAATAATTGGCATAGTGGTATAATTAAATGTGAAATATGAATTATGGAAAATCGGGTTATCCAATATTTAGAAGTAGCCAATATCCTCTGTCAAAGAGGGTTTGCGATAAGGTAATCGAGTTTGTGCCCATCGTTCAACTAAATATGAAAGGATGATTTTAATGCCGAAAAATTCCAAGATCAAACTGCAAGATCGCGCTATGCTGAAGCTTGCGGAAATGACGCTTTCTATGATTGCGGCATCGGAGGCGCTCAAAGAAGCGAAAGCTCTCCCACCAAAAGAGAGAAAAGAAGTAGAGGATACCTATGCAGCGTACGAGTATGCTTATACTCAGATACAGGATGTGGTTTTCCCGTTTGACTGCACTCAGGCTGATGTGGATAACGCCATGATTCAGTTCGGGGAAATTATTGACAAGGACGAATCGATGCAGAAAGCAATCCAGAAGGTCAAAGAGGAAATTCTGGCAGCAGCAAGATGATACTGTGCCACGTGATGGAAACGAAAATAATACGATGGTCACAAAGTAAAATTAAATTCCGAATTGAAAACCCCATGACTGAATTTTCACAGTCATGGGGTTTTGTTGTTCTATGTATTAATTGTCCTTGGACCATCTGATGATGCAGGAGGCCCAGGTCAGACCTGCACCGAAGCCGGACAGTGCAATGATGTCGCCTTTTTTGAAGCGTTTCTCTGAAGCAGCCTCAGCAAGTGCAATAGGGATGCATGCCGCGGACATATTTCCGTATTTCTGTACGGTCAAAATAACTTTATCCATTGGCATATCCAGTCTTTTTGCGGCGGACTGGATGATTCGGATATTTGCCTGATGAGGCACAAGCCAGTCGATTTTTTCCTGCGGCATATCTATTTTTTCAAGGGAGTGCTTTACTGTATTGCCCATAGCTTTAACAGCAAATTTGAAAACGTCTTTGCCGTTCATGTGAATAAGGTTCAGACGCTGGTCGATTGTTTCTTTGCTGACAGGCAGGCGGCTGCCGCTTGACGGAATCTGGATTGCATCTCCGCCTGAACCGTCGCTTCCCAGGTCAAAGCTCAGAATTCCGTAGCCTTCCTCAACATTCCCGATGACCGCAGCTCCGGCACCGTCACCGAAAAGAACACAGGTGTTGCGGTCTTCCCAGTTAATATATTTGGAAAGAGCTTCGGCGCCAATGACGAGAGCTTTGCTGTATACACCCGTTTCAATGAACTGAGATGCTACGCTGAGCCCGTAGGCGAAGCCTGAGCATGCGGCGGATAAATCAAAGGCCGCCGCTTTTTTTGCGCCTAAGCGGTGCTGGATCATACATGCCGTAGAAGGGACGATTCTGTCTGATGTAAGGGTACATACAACAATCAAATCCAGCTCGTCGGGAGTCACGCCCGCGTCTTTCAGAGCACTTTCAGCAGCTTTTATTGCCAAATCAGAGGTTGCTTCGTCGTCTGCAGCTATACGGCGTTCCTTTATGCCCGTACGCTCTGTAATCCATTCGTCACTTGTATCTACGATTTTAGATAAATCATCATTGGTTAATATTTTTTCAGGAACATAAAAGCCTGTTCCCAAGATGCCTGCATAGTTTTTCTTCAGTGTCATTCGACAGTATCTCCTCCCAGTCTTAATGCGGAAAAATATGTTTAATTAATCAGCTTCATTTTTGGAATCAAAACCCATTATACAACAGAATTTGTCAACAAGTAAAGGCGAATGGAACTCAGGGAAAATAAGCAGATAAAAGACCGCCGTCAGTGCAGAACGGCGGTCTGTTCTTTGTAGGGTGATTTACTGCAGCAGCGAGAGCGCTGAGCTGCTGTTTTGATTTGCCTGTGCCAGCATAGCCTGTGCTGCCTGCATGAGTACGTTTGCTTTAGTGTACTCAGTGAAGGTGAGAGCCATGTCTGCGTCGCGGATTGTGCTTTCCGAGGCCGTGACGTTCTCGTGAGCGGTGATGATGTTCGATGCCGTGAAGTCAAGGCGGCTCTGGATTGCACCAATCGTAGTCTGCTGATTGAGTGCCTTGGAAATAGCGCGGTCGATAACGGTAATAGCTGCA
>JAILNL010000173.1 GCA_024691625.1 Schwartzia sp. (in: firmicutes) | reverse complement strand
TCATCATCATTTTGAGCTGAAGGGCTGGTCCGAAACGAAAGTCGTTCATGTATTCTGGTTTGCCGGAGCTGTCTGCAGTGTTCTGGCACTTTTCATACTTTCTGTACATTGATAAATGAAGGGGTCTTTTAATATGGATTGGAAGAAAGAACGGGTACTGGTCGTAGGCGCAGGCATAAGCGGTATAGCTGCTGCCAAAATGCTCAAGGGCTTCGGGGCTGAGGTTTCCTTAAGCGATGCGAAAAAGAGAGAAGAAATCAGCTTTGATCTGACTGAGCTTGAAAAGCTCGGAGTAACTCTCAAGCTTGGACCTCAGACAGAGGCACTGCTTGACGGCGTAACGCGCGTTTTGGTGTCTCCGGCTGTTCCTGTCAAAATTCCTCTCATTCAGGCTGCGTATAAACGCGGTATACGCGTGGAGAGCGAAATTGAATTTGCCTATGAACTTGCTGAAGCGCCAATCTATGCTGTTACGGGAACGAACGGCAAGACGACTACAACAACACTGCTCGGTCTTTTAATGGAGACGGTATATCCTGTTGTCGGTGTCGGTGGAAATATAGGTGTTCCCTTCTGTGAAGAAGTCATGCGTGCAGGAAAGAACGGCTGCACCGTTGCTGAAATCTCCAGCTATCAGCTTGAAGCAACAGAGCATTTCCACCCGAAGGCGGCCGCTATTCTTAATGTTACCCCTGACCATGTGGTACGTCATGGCTCGCTTGAGGTCTATCAGCAGATGAAGGAGAAAATCTTCGCGCAGCAGACAAAGGACGACTTTTTAGTTCTTAACTATGATAATGAACCAACCAGATCTATGGCTGACAGAGCTTCTTCAACTGTGTGTTTCTTCAGCCGTCTTGAAAAGCTTGAGCAAGGTGCCTTCGTTGAGGATGGTACTCTGGTTATGCGCTGGAACGGTGAGACTCATAAAATTCTTCCGGTTAAAGAGCTTAAAATCAAAGGCGGACACAACGTTGAGAATGCTCTGGCTGCATGCGCCGTTGCTTTCCTTGCCGGGGCAAAGCCTGAGCGTATGGCGGAGGTTCTGCGCAATTTTGAAGGCGTGGAGCACCGTATTGAGCCGGTTGATGCAGTCGATGATGTCATGTATTTCAATGACTCAAAGGCAACGAATACAGATTCCTCCATCAAGGCACTTGAGAGCTTCCCGGAAGGCCATGTTGTGCTTATTGCCGGAGGCGACGATAAAATGACCGACCTTACGGAGTTCATGCAGCTGGTTAAGAAAAACTGCGATGCTCTTATCTTGGTCGGAGATGCGGCAGCACGTTTCAAGGAAGCGGCTATCGCAAACGGTTTTGAATCAGGAAAAATCTATGAAGCAGGGTATTCCATGGAAAAAGCGGTGGATATAGCGCATAAGATTGCACGTCCGCCGCAGACAGTTCTGCTCTCTCCTGCATGCGCAAGCTTTGATATGTTCTCGGGCTTTGAAGAACGCGGGCGTGTATTCAAGGATCTTGTACGTCAGCTGATTAAGTAATTATTATATGAAATAAGCAGTATTGGAGTTTTTATTTTGCGTATTATCGTATCCGGCGGCGGTACCGGAGGACATATTTATCCTGCCGTCACGCTTATTCGGGCTATTCAGAGACAGGTTCCCGATACGGAGTTCCTTTATGTGGGGACTGAGGACGGGCTTGAAGCCGATATAATTCCAAAGGAAGGACTGCCGTTCGAAACGGTAAATATCCGAGGATTCAAGCGCAGCCTTTCACCTGAAAATATTATCCGCGGAGCTAAGGCTTTCGGCGGAGTTTTGAAGGCGATGGGCATAGTGCGCCGTTTTCGCCCTGATGCCGCTGTAGGTACCGGGGGATACGTATGCGGGCCGATTCTTCTGGCGGCAAGCCTTATGGGAGTGCCGTCCCTGATTCAGGAGCAGAATGTTGTTCCGGGTATAACGAACAAGCTGCTTTCCAGATTCGTTTCTAAAATTGCTATAGGAACAAAGGAAGCAGAGCCATATTTCCCGAAGGACAAGGTTGTTTTCACGGGAAATCCGATTCGCCGTGAGGTAATGGAGGCAGGCCGTGAGGCCGGTATAGATGCTTTCGGTCTTGACCCTTCAAAAAAGACTGTTCTTGTATCCGGAGGCAGCCGCGGCGCGCGCAGTATAAATCGAGCCATGATAGGGGTTCTGCGCCGTTATGCCGGGCATCCTCATGTGCAGATACTTCATGTTACGGGTTCAGTCGGGTATGATGAAACTATGCAGGGGATACGCGCGGCCAATATCGATCTTGAAAAAGCGGGAAACCTTTTCGTTAAGCCGTATCTTTATAATATGCCGCAGGCAATGGCCTGCACGGACCTTGCCGTTTTTCGCGCCGGGGCTATCGGTATCGCGGAGCTTACGGCAAGGGGAATTCCGTCCATACTGATTCCGTATCCGTATGCGGCGGCAAATCATCAGGAGCATAACGCACGTGCCATTGAACAGGCGGGAGCGGCGCGTATGATTCTTGATCGTGAGCTTACTGAAGAGAGACTGATTTCCGTACTTGAAGAGCTTTTGACCGAAGATGAAAAGCTCAGGCTGATGGCTGAGGCGAGCCGCAGGCTCGGACGGCCTCAGGCAGCCGATGAAATAGCTTCGATGATTCTGGCGCTTACGAACAGATAAGAGAGGAGTAGCAGCAATGCTTCAGGGAATTCATAAAATTCATTTCATAGGAATAGGCGGCGCGGGTATGAGCGCACTGGCGCATATCCTTGTTGAGCAGGGCTATGAGGTTTCAGGCTCAGATCTTAAGGATTCGCCAATAGCGCAAAAGCTTATGGCGCATGGAGCGAAGGTTGTGTTTGGACATAAGGCCGAAAATGTGACAGGAGTCGATGCTATTGTTGTGTCGTCGGCAATCCCGGATAACAATCCTGAGGTCGTTGCGGCAAAGGCACTTGGCATCAAAAAGCTGCACCGCTCTGATATAAACGCGGCTCTTGTAAATTCATCAAAGGGTATCGCTGTTGCGGGAGCGCACGGAAAGACTACAACGACTTCAATGACAGGTATTATATTGAAGAAGGGCGGAGTCAATCCGACTATTGTAATCGGAGGAGAGGTCGATTACCTCGAGGGCAATGCATGCCTTGGCGAAAAGGGCGGCTGGCTCGTCTCCGAAGCTGATGAGAGCGACGGTTCTTTCCTGAAGCTTTATCCGACGATTGCGGTTGTAACCAACGTAGAGGATGACCATCTGGACCATTACGGTACGATGGACAATATCAGAAAAGCCTTCAAAGAGTTCATTGAAAATGTAGACAAGGAAAAGGGATGTGCCATTGTCTGCTTCGATAATGAAAATATCCGCAACATTGCGGCACAGACAGACCGCCATATTATTTCGTATGCTATTGATCATGAAGCCGATTACCGCGCGGAAAATATTACCGCACAGGGTGCAGGTACTTCCTTTGATGTTGTTAAAGGCGGAGAAAAGCTTGGCCGTGTCACACTGCATGTTCCGGGACGGCATAACGTACTTAATGCGCTTGCTGCGGTTACGGCGGGTATTGTCTGCGGACTTACCGTTGAGCAGGCGGCAAAAGGTCTTGAGGATTTTCACGGCGCAAAACGCCGTTTTGAAACAAAAGCACGCGTAAATGATGTATGGATTGTAGACGATTACGCGCATCATCCGACGGAGATTGCGACAACTATACGTGCTGCGCGCCAGACGGAGCCGAAACGTCTTATCTGCGCGTTCCAGCCGCACCGTTATTCTCGCACGAAGCTTCTTGCGAAGGTATTCGGAGCTGCATTTGAGGGAGCAGATCTGCTGCTGCTGACGGATATATATTCGGCAGGAGAAGAAAAGATTCCGGGCATTTCGGGAGAAACGATTTTTACTGAGGTAATCAAAGCAACAGGGCAGAAGGTATCTTATATCGAAAAACGTGCGGACATAGCACCGTATCTTCAGTCTATTGCGCAGCCGGGCGACCTGATAATCACTATGGGCGCCGGTGATATTTGGAAAACAGGAGAGGAGCTCGCGGAGCTTCTCAAGAAATAAGGGGATACATATGGAGCAGAAGGTAGTCGTTGTAATGGGAGGACCGTCCTCAGAGGCTGAGGTTTCACGCAGGACAGGAGCAGCAGTGCTGGAGGCATTGGCATCTAAGGGCATTAATGCGGAAGGACTTGAATTTGAGCCGGTTAATTTTGTCGAGCAGATAAAATCGAGCGGAGCGGATTTGGTTTTCAATGCCATTCACGGTTCCTACGGAGAAGACGGCAGAATACAGGCTGTGCTGGAGCTTCTGGGAATTCCTTACACGGGTTCGGGGGTTCTTGCGTCCGCAGTTACAATGGATAAAAACGCAGCCAAGCGTTTTATGCTCGGGGAGGGTGTTCCTACTCCGCGTGCCCATATGTACCGTGCTATTGACCGCAGCCGCAATCTCACTGCTGAAATTTTAGAGGAATTTTCACTCCCTGTGGTTGTAAAGGCAGCCGCACAGGGATCAAGTATCGGAGTTGTAATTGTTGAAAAGGCGGAAGCTCTCGACGATGCGATAGAAGAGGCATTCAGCTATGGTGATGATATTCTTGTAGAAGAATTCATCAGCGGTAAAGAAATAACCGTTGCGGTACTTGGGGACGATACAGAGCAGACGATTCTGCCTATCATTGAGATTACGACAGCATCAGGACGCTACGACTACGAAAGCAAGTACACAAAGGGCGCTTCCGAGCATATTATTCCTGCGCGTATTTCAGGAGATGCCGCAAAAAAAGCGGAAGCTGCGGCCATTGCATGCTTCAGAGCCTGCGGCTGCCGTGGAGTCGCGCGTTTTGACATGATGATTTCCGAGGACGGAAATCCGTATGTAATAGATATAAATACCGTGCCGGGAATGACGGCAACATCACTCGTGCCTGATGCGGCACGAGTAATGGGAATGTCCTTTGCGGACCTTTGCGAAAAACTCGTCATGATGGCACTGAAAAAATAACTTGCCGAAAAATTTTGGAGGGGGGCGGAAAAGATGAACCGGGACGATATGGAGTTGACGGAAGAGGAACGGGCCGTGCTCTCTCAGAATTTCGAAGCTCCTGATACTGTCGTCAGGCCGAACGCTGGAGCAAAAAAACGAAAAGGCCGCTGGCTTTTGCAGGCACTGATGTTCATCGCGGTCTGTGCAGCCTGCGCGGCAGCTGTTTTCTACCTTCCGTTCTTTAAGGTGAATTCTATTGCCGTTGCGGGGAATAAATATGTTTCGACGGAAGATATCTGCCGCATAGCCGGAGTACGAAAGGGGCAGCACCTTCTGGAGGTCGAAACTGCCACGGCATCAAAAACGCTTATCAAGGACCTTCGCATAGAAAAAGCATCTGTCCGCCGCGTTTTTCCTAACGGACTTTTTATTGAAGTAGAGGAACGGCGTCCGGTTGCGAATATCGCCTGCGAATACGGATATCTTGACCTTGACCGTCAGGGTATGGTATTAAATGCGTATAAGAACAAGCATTTTCAGACGATACCGTTTCTTGAGGGCATAAAAATCCAAAACCTCTATATAGGAGATCACGTAAAGGACCCTGTTGTGCTTGATACGCTTGCTTATCTGTCAGAGATAAGCGAGAATGCGCTTTCAGGGCTTACTGCGGTCAATCTGGCCGACCCGTCGCACGTCATTGCTTATACGACTAATACAGTGGAGGTACGTGTCGGGGAACTCAAGGATCTCGAAAAGAAAGCGAAGCTTACACAGGATTTTTTGGAAGAGCTCCGCGTAACAAAGCATCAGATGGAATATATAGACCTGAGCTTTTCAAAGCCGTTTGTTAAGTTTCGTCAGCAGTAAAGGAAGACAATCATGCATAGATTTAAAAAGGGCCACATTTCAATAGCGTTGGTCTGCGCAGTGCTGGGATTTATGATCGCACTGCAGTTTCGCATTTCAATGGACCAGAAGGCATCGCTGCCGTATCAGCGTCTTGAGGAATTATCATCACGTCTGCTTGATGCGGAAAGAGAACGCGACAAGCTGCAGGAAAAAATTGCTGCCCTTGAAGCAGCAGTTGAAAATGGCGAGGCAAAAAATCCTGCCGGGCACAGAGCTGCAGAAAACATGCGCGAGCGAGCAGGTCTTGTGGCGATGGAAGGTCCCGGGGTCATTGTAACGATTGATGACAGCAAAATAAAATCCAAGGCCGGAGACAATCAGAATCTCTATATAATACATGATGATGACCTTCTCCGTGTAATAAACGAGCTTCGCGCAGCAGGCGCGGAGGTAATTTCAATCAATGGACAGCGTCTTACCGCTTCGTCTGAAATCCGCTGCGCGGGACCGACTCTTTCGGTTAATAATGTACGTTCTGCTCCGCCATATGAAATTCACGCCATAGGCGATGCTGCTACATTGGAAAATTCCCTCAAAATGCGCGGAGGCGTCATGGAGACATTGGCAGTCTGGGGAATCCAGCTGGAAATACAGACCTCCGAAAATGTAGAAGTACCTGCATATAAGGGGACAACACAGTTTCAGTATGCAAAACCGGTGGGAGGTGGCAGCCAGTGATTACTGCAATCGGCGGGCTCCTGGTGGGCCTTTTGCTGGGCGCGTTCTGCCCGATTATTATTCCTGTGGCATATTCGAAGCTCTTTTCTGTAGCGCTGCTTGCGTGCCTTGATTCGGTTTTCGGCGGATACCGTTCAGTGCTTGAGGATAAATTTGATAATACGATTTTTATTTCAGGTTTTTTCACTAACGCGCTTCTTGCCGCGTTTCTTGTGTATGTCGGAGACCATCTGAGCATAGATTTGTATTACGTTGCGCTTCTGACTTTCGGCTTCCGCATATTCCAGAATCTCGCGATTATCCGCCGTTATTTTTTGAAGAAGCATTGATTTCTGCTAAATTTTTGTGGATAAAAGGGTCAATAGATGATAAAATAAATACGTATATCATAGCGAACCTTATGCTGGGAGGGCAATATCGTGATAGAATTGGACGATACAGCACGAAACGACGTAGCTAAAATAAAAGTAGTAGGTGTAGGCGGCGGCGGCGGAAACGCAATCGACCGCATGATTTCCTCGGGGCTTAAAGGCGTCGAATTTATAGCAGTTAATACAGATGCACAGGCACTTCTCCACTCTCTTGCGCCTAAGCGCATACAGATAGGCGAGAAGCTTACGCGCGGTCTTGGCGCCGGCGCAAAGCCGGAGGTCGGAGGCAAAGCGGCCGAGGAAAGCCGTGATGATATCCTCGATGCTCTGACAGGCGCGGATATGGTTTTTGTTACAGCAGGTATGGGCGGCGGTACAGGTACAGG
>JAILNL010000171.1 GCA_024691625.1 Schwartzia sp. (in: firmicutes) | reverse complement strand
GGAACACCTGCTGTTTCTTTGAATTCTGTGACGGGACAGGGTATTCGTGAGCTTGTGCAGCTGACGGCCAATGCTTCAAAGAAAAAGGATGCCATGTATGAGAAAAAAGGCGCTTTTGTAAGAGCCACCAGAGCGATGATTCTCGGAATCCCGAATGTAGGAAAATCTTCTTTGATTAACCGTCTCGCAGGAAAGGCACGTGCAAAGGTTGAGAACCGCCCGGGCGTTACCCGCGACAAGCAGTGGATACGTTTGCGCAAGGATTTGGATTTGCTTGATACTCCGGGTGTATTGTGGCCTAAATTCGAAGATCCTGCGGTCGGACTGAAGCTTGCATGGATTGGTTCCATAAATGATGATGTATATGATACTGAATCTGCAGTACTAATTTTGCTGGAATGGCTGCGAGACAATTATAAAATCGCCCTAAGCAAACGATATAATATTGAGATGGATGAATTAGACTGCTCCCCTATGGAGATTTTCGAGAAAATAGGGAAGAAGAGGGGATGTCTCTTAAAGGGCGGCGTCATCGACACAGAAAAGACAATGAACCATATTTTGTCTGATTTCAGACAGGGTAATCTTGGCGGAATAACTTTAGATGAAATCCCAGAGGGCGAAACAGATGGACTTTAAAAATTTAAAGATTAAAGAATTACAGGCTTTGTTTGCTTCTGATGACATTTCCGAAGAGCTCATAGATTTTTGCAGAAATGATTCAAGACAGGGTGTTCAGAAGCTCTGGAAACAGTACAGTAAAAAACAGGAAGAGTATCAAAAAGAGTATCAGCGTATTCAGGATTTATATAAATATGAATATGAAGCGCAGAAAGAGGGCTTTGAATTCATTGCCGGCGTGGATGAGGCAGGAAGAGGCCCCTTGGCAGGACCTGTTGTAGCAGCTGCGGTTATTTTACCTATTGGAACCTTCATTAATAAACTGAACGATTCCAAGAAGGTAAGTCCGCAAAACAGAGAGCTTCTTTTCGACGAGATTTTTGAAAAAGCTGTTGCTGTTCACTGTTCCATCATCGATGCTGAGGTTATTGACCGTATCAATATCTATCAGGCAACGATGAATGGTATGTATGAATCTATTTTAGCTCTCGACCCGCTTCCGCAGAAGGTTCTCATTGATGCGGTAAAGCTTGATCAGTTAAAAATCCCTTCGCTTTCCATCATAAAGGGTGACGCAAAGTCAGCATCTATCGCTGCTGCATCCATCATAGCGAAGGTAACACGAGACAGACTTATGCTGCAGTATGATAAACAATACCCTGAGTACGGATTTGCAAAGCATAAGGGTTATGGAACTGCTGAGCATATAGATGCAATAAGAAAATATGGCCCGTGCCCGATTCACAGGAAATCTTTTGAACCTATTACTTCCATCATTAAGAATAGATAGGAGTGTTTGAAATGAGTATGGAAACCAGCTCAACAACGCTAACTCCACAAATATCTACTGTCAAAGGCAAAGAAAACAGTCAGGAAATATCTTCCGCTTCACGAAAAAGTGTAAGCGGTACTTCTGCGTTTTCCCCGCAAACCAATGTTGATATAAAAAATTCGGTCGCAGATATGGCCGGTATTCTGTCGAAAATCTCGCAAGAACGGCAGACAAATGAAACCAGTCTGTCTCCGCAGATTCAGAAGATATTAAATCAAATATTGGAGCAGTCCTTTTCACTGGAGTCAACATTGTCGAATGGGTTGGGGAGTACTCTTGAGAGTCAGAGATTTTCAGTTGATCAGATGCTGACATTCGGCAGAATGCTTTCGCAAATGGCTTCTTTAAGTGAACAGGGAGCATTGAAGGATATCGATGAGAGTATCCAGACTCTGCTTAAAAATTTGAAGGAGCTTTTTTCAGCACAAAACAAAAATATTTCAGAACCGGCTTTGTTACATAAATTTTCATTTGAATTAATAAATGGTCAGGAATTAGATGATGTATCTCCTGAGCTTCTTAAATTTTTAAAAGCAAATACTAATTCAAATCAGTCCGGAACCGCTAATTCTCAAGCAAATTCCAATACTGCCAACAATTCGCAAGCGCTTGATACACTAATAAAATCTATTATTACAACATCAAAACAAGCAACAACTGCTGCAAAAAATCCGGGGAATGCTCTCCCTTCACAGGATAAAATGCAGGGCAGAGAATTTCAGACAGTAAAAGACCAGTCTGTTTTTAACAGCAATGCAAACGCTGCAGACGGGGCAAAAAATATTCTTACACGCGACAACAGCTCCTCACGTATTTTTAGACCCAGTGAGGGAAATATACCTAATCAAGAAGTAAAAAACGATTCTACAGCAAATGAGGCTGCAAAAAATCAAAACGGAAAAACTGCTATGTCTGCGGAGGAGTTTTTTAACCCTAAGACAGCCACGACAGAAAATGCTGTTAGAGCCAAAATTCCCGGTGCACCCGAAGAGCAGACTGCACAAAAGATGGGAAGTAATTTTTCAGGTGCATTAAATGAAAATGCTGATGAAAGTATCGCTGAAAAGAACGAAGTAATTCAGAAGCAATATATGGAAGCTTTTAAGGGCGGAGAAAAAGCTGAGCAGAATCAGAAGACCTTTGATATGCTGCAAAATAATAATGAAGTACAGCGAAATAACGATATGCTTCTGCGCAATTCTCAGGAACCGGTACAGCAAAAAACTGCTACACAGCCAGAGAAGCTTTTGATAGAAAACACAAAAGAAACTATGCAGAATCTGAAATCTATGGCTTCGCTGCTGCTTAAGGATGCACAGCTTACAGAGAAAGATACTGCGCTTTTGATGAATTTTATCAATCAGCGTAGGGATTTTATGTCTGAATCTGACGCCAAGCAGCTGCAGTTACTGCTTAGACTGTGTCAGTCCAATGTTCCCGCAGCGGTAAAGCAGGCCGCAGATCAGCAGAATCTGCCTGAACTCACAAGGCTTTGGGCTTTTATGGAGCTGTGTGATTTAGCAAATCTGAAGGAAAAGAATCCTCAAAATTTACGTCAGGCAAGCAAAAAGGTATATGATTTTGCCGGTATGATAAAATCCTCAATGACTTCTTCGGAAAGTCTGCAGGCAAGACAGGGAACCCGTTCAATGGATTTCATGATACCGCTTTATTTGGGTGATAACGAAAAAACTCCGTATCCTACATATCTTCATGTATATGACGAAAAGCAGGAGGATCCTGAGAATCCGGGTGAACAAAAACGTGAAACGTGGCTTAGGCTGTGCCTGCTTACGGAAAACATAGGCGCTGTTGATGTTACTTTCCGTCTGTATGATGAAACAAATCTTGATGTAAGAGTATTGTTTTCCGATCCCGGTGCGGTTGAGGACTTCAAGGAATATATCCCTGAGTTCAGGCATTCCTTTGATGATTCGCCGCTTCGTTTGGCAGATTTCAGCATTGCGATGGCAGGAGCTAAGGTATCATGAAAAGTATCATGAATAGAAAAACTAATATCCCTGTTACAGAGGCAGAGGATAATCCAAATGTGCCTAAAAAAGCGGTTGCGCTGCAATATGATCCTATGAACGATAAAGCCCCTAAGGTTACGGCAAAAGGCAAGGGGTATGTTGCAGAGAAAATTCTGGCAGCCGCACAGAACAACGCAATACCGGTGTATCAAAACAAGACACTGGTTAATCTGCTGATGGCTTTGGAGCTTGATAAGGAAATACCTGCGGAATTATATACTACAGTAGCTGAAGTATTGGCATATATTTATCGCATGGATAAAAAATCTTCAAGGAGCTCTCTTAAGTGAATACAAAACCGTTAGGTAATTTTGGAGAAGATATGGCAGTAAAATATCTTCTCCAAAAAAAATATAAAATAATAGAACGTCAATTTCATTCCAGACACGGTGAAATAGATATTATCGCCCAGGACGGAACAAATACGATAGTATTTATCGAAGTAAAAACCAGAAGAAATGCAAAATACGGTGCGCCTGCATTGGCTGTAACAAAATACAAACAGGACAGAATAATACATACGGCTATGTGGTATGCGCATGTAAAACACCTTGAACAGGCACGCTTCCGCTTCGATGTGGTAGAAATATATGTTTTTCCGGATGCGACACATAGGGTACAGCATTATATTAATGCGTTTGAATTGTAAACAATTGAGAGTTTATTTATAAAATATATCTTTAAAACCGAACATATATATGGTATACTAAATCTAGAAAGTAGCAAAACTTCCGATAAGTATAAATTATCGGAAGTAAATAAGGAGTGAAAATAATGGCCCGGCATAATCAAACTTCTGCACAACGTCGAGAAAGCATTTACTCATTTATTAAACAGTTTTTGAAAGATCGCGGCTACCCACCATCTGTCCGTGAAATCGGTCAGGCTGTCGGGCTGAAATCCAGTTCTACGGTTCATGCTTATCTTGACCAGATGGAAGACCACGGTATGATACGTCGCGACCCTACCAAACCAAGAGCAATCGACCTTATGGAAGATAACCCATGGAGCAATACAGTTCTTGTACCTCTTGTAGGAACAGTTGCTGCCGGCGTCCCTATCTCCGCTGAGGAAAATATTGAAGAAACCTTCGCTCTTCCTACCAACCTCTTAGGCACAAAGGATGACACCTTTATGCTGAAGGTTAAAGGCGAAAGTATGATAAATATCGGTATCTTTGACGGCGACTATGTTATCGTCCGTCAGCAAAACACCGCAAAAGACGGTCAGGTTGTTGTTGCTTTGGTCAATCAGGAAGAAGCGACGGTAAAAAGATTCTATAAAGAAAAGGACTGCGTAAAACTGGTTCCCGAAAACGATTCCATGGAGCCGTTCTACGAAAAAGATGTGCAGATTTTAGGTTTGGTTATAGGCGTATACAGACAGATGTAAAAGAAAAATGCCGCATGTGCGTAAAAACACATGCGGCATTTTTTATTCCTTAATAACTTCGTTGGCTGCACCCAGGATACCAATAACGGCATGCTCGAACGTCAGACCGCCCTGAAGATATACAGCATACGGTTCGCGCATCGGACCGTCTGCGCTTAACTCAATTGACGCGCCCTGAACAAATGTTCCTGCGGCCATGATGACCTGGTCTGCATATCCCGGCATATCCCAAGGCTCAGGAGCCGCAAAAGAATCTACAGGAGAATTAAACTGCAGACCGCGGCAAAATGCGATAAGATTTTCGGCATTTCCAAGCTCGATTGCCTGAATAATGTCCCCTCGCGCCTCCGTGGATTTTGGAGATGTATTAAAGCCAAGAGCTTCAAATACGCCTGCAGCGAAAAGAGCGCCCTTTACTGCCTGTGCGACAACATGCGGTGCCAGGAACAGTCCCTGGAAAATTAAACGGTTATTCGCCAGAGAGGCC
>JAILNL010000169.1 GCA_024691625.1 Schwartzia sp. (in: firmicutes) | reverse complement strand
GCACATTGGTTGTTGCCACAAGAGACAAATTCATAACCTTATCCGGCAGAACAGCTGAGGTTATTCCCACAAGTGCTCCGCGTTCAAGAGAATGACTTACAGACTCATTTCCGTGTACATCCTCTGAGATTACCTGTATTTCACCTTCAACGATGACGCCTATATTTTCGTTTTTCTCTTCCGCCCGAAGAATATATTTCCCTTTTTCATACCTCCGAACTGCAGCGTTCATCCCGGCAAGGAATTGATCTGTTTCCGCTGCGGTCAGCCCATCAAAAAGAGGCAGCGTATGCAGATCAAGATGATATCCGGCCATTTCCACACCCCCAACATTTTTTAATTTTCACAATTCTACATACTAATATAACACCAACAACCACAATATGATGTTGCAATTGCAACATAAAAAGGAAAGCTGAGCAACATTTTACGTCGTTCAGCTTTCCTCTTAAATTTTGGATTTCCACTCCATATAACGGTGAATCTGCTCCGAAAAAATCCACTCACCGATTTTCTTTCCCCTGAAGCCTACGGGGGCATCCTTTCCCGATACAGATTTCAGTATGGGAATGATTTCTTCTATATACTCAAGATAATACGGCAGGGTTTTATGGTCTGCACGTATTATCTCCTTAAATTCTTTCGGTTCAATCGGTATACGGTCAACTCCGAGAAGCAGCTCCACAATTTTCCCTGGTTTCTCAAGTCTGCCCGCACGCATGTGTTCACGTATCACAAAGGCGGCCGACTGGTACCATGTCTTTGGCATTGTCATACGCTGATTCCATTTCTCCAGGATGTCTCCGCCCTTTATTTCATGCCCGTAATGATGTGGCAGCATTTCCTCGGGTGTAACACCCTTGCCAATATCATGAACAAGTCCCGAAAACCTTGCAATTTCCGATGAAACTGCAGCAGATACTTTGTCAACTATGTTCATCGTATGCTCAAAGGCGTCCCCCTCAGGGTGGAACTCAACAGGCTGAGTCTTTCCAATAAGTGCGTGAAGCTCAGGAAAAACCTTTTCAAGCAGATCTGCTCTCCGAAGTGCTCTGAAAAATACCGATGGCCTTGATGTACGGAGAGCCCGCACCATTTCGTTAAATATGCGTTCCGCAGGCTCAAACTGAAGCTCATAGCCACAGGCACGCATTGCCTCGAAGGTCTCCGTCGCGATATCAAAGGACAGCTCTGCCGACTGCCTTGCTGCCCGAAGCGCGCGCACAGGGTCCTCTCTGAAATGCTCAGAAACAGGGCGTATGATGTGCGCAAAAATGTCCTCACGGCCTTTGTACGGATCGATTATTTCCTTTGACGGAAGCTCCATCGCAACGGCGTTCATTGTGGTGTCACGGCGATACAAATCCTCTTCTATTGTAAGCTCAGGCGAGCTTATGACATCAAAGCCGCGGTATCCGTTTCCCGCCTTTCTTTCACGCCTTGCAAAAGCTACCTCGCATTTTGTTCCATCAATGCGAACAAGATACACAGGAAAGGATTTCCCTACACGCTCCGCTGAAGGAAACAGCTCATGGAATGTTTCCTCGCTGAGTCCGCATACGACATAATCCTTATCCTTCGGAACAGCGCCTCGGAGAAAATCCCGTACCCAGCCGCCGACAATATACGCTTTTCCTCCGGCCTCACGGCAGAGCCTTGCAAATTCATCTTCCTTCAAAGCACCGTTCCTCCTTTCCGCCTCTTTCAAAATGCTAAAGGCTGCGCAAATCACGCAGCCTGTCATTTCACTTTTTCATGTTCTTTGTCATCTCCAAAGCATTGCTCAGGAAAAATTCTCCTCCCATGGGACTTTCACAGTCATTCTCCATTAACACGTCAAGAGGCTCATTATGATATGCAACATGAAAAGCATCGTCCGCAATGTCGTCCGCGCCGTCCAATGCCGTCACAAGCGCATACACACCGGCTTTGTACGTCTTTTTATAATATACTCTTCCTTTTTCATCCTTCTTTTTATCAAATCCGAGCTTGAAGCAAAAAGTATCATCCAGTTTCATACAAACGCCTCCTTTTCCTTTAGCTATAGTATAAGAAAAAAAGTGCCCGAGTGCAAAGCTTTTCTGCCTCACACATGCCGTAACCCCTGCCACAGTGCAACAATAAAAGTATTTTCAATTCCTTTCGAAAGTAGTATAATTTAATTAGAATAAGGATATGTTTCTTCCATGGAAAGGGGATTTTAAAATGGCAACGATTACCTCGATGGCGAGACAGACAGCCACCATGTATTCAATTGCCTCCAAAGGCCTGTCATACGGACAGAGCTCAAAAAACAGCTCTATTACGTCTCTTTGGGGCAGAGATACGTCAAGCTCCGATTCGTCTTATAACGCCGGCTCCGCACTTTCGTCGATTTACAACAGCAATGCAGAGCTGTCCAGCCTTTTAAAGGAATATGACAAAACGAAAGAGCAGTTCAACAAACAGTTCAGTTCGAACATGACTGAGCTCGGCGAAGCCGCATCGAAGCTCAAGACAACGATTTTTGCCGTCAATGGCGCAACCGATGAGGACACGGAAAAGAACATAGCGGACGTAGTCGATAATGTGTCGAAGTTCGTCAAGAAATTCAACAACGCAGTTTCCTTCCTCAACGGAGTCAGCGACACAAGCACGAAAATTTCCAATCTTGCAAACAGCTTCAGCGATTCGAAGTATTTCTCCAACACCCTCAACAAAATCGGTATCACGGTTAACTCCGAGGGCACGTTGAAGGTGAATGAGGATCAGCTCAAAACCGCCCTCAAGGAAAACCCGACCTCTGTTGAGAGTATTCTCGGCAAGAGCGGTCTTGCGGGACGCGCAGACGACAAAGTGCGAAAAGCAAAAGCGCAGCAGGACAATCTGTTCCCGACCGCCGCACAGATGATGGGCACATCCAATGCCAATGTAACATACTCTGTACGGGCTACAACAGCACAGTTCGGGTACAGCATGGTCGGCAATCTGCTGAACATGTACTTCTAAAAGAAAACATCAAAGCTCCGTCCGATTTTCCGGACGGAGCTTTTTAAGCTGAATAATTCGCACTCTGCAATAAAAAAATCCCTGCTTCAAAAGCAGGGATGAACTTTCAAATGGTGACCTGGGAGGGACTCGAACCCCCGACCCTTTGATTCGTAGTCAAATACTCTAATCCAACTGAGCTACCAGGCCATGTCTCATGCTCTCGCAATCAACGTATATTATAATAGCACCGGCCTCATCATCTGTCAACACCTGTTTTTAAATTTATCCCTCTTTTTTCAAAAACTTTCTCAGTTTGTTTTCCTGCACCATTTTGCAAGTGTTCGGAACATCCCCTCCGGATCTATGGGCTTTGAAATATGCGCATTCATTCCTACGTCATGGCAATGCTGAATATCCTCAGGATAAGCGTCAGCAGTCATAGCAAGAATAGGCAGCTTCTTTGCGTCCTCCCTGTCCAGTCCTCGGATATACTCTGTAGCTTCATATCCGTTCATGCGCGGCATCCTTATGTCCATGAGGATACAGTCGTATGTATTGATTTCCGACTCCTTAAATTTCTGAACACCTTCCAACCCGTCCTCTGCGCAGTCAACCTTGAATCCTTTATCCTCAAGCAAAGTCTTTGCTATTTCCATATTAAGCATGTTGTCTTCAAAAAGCAGCAGCTTGAAACCGGTAAAATCCACGTTGTCTATCTGAATTTCTTCTTCCTGTATTTCTGTTTCCCTAAACTCAATCGGAAGCAGAACAGTAAACTTAGTTCCGAGCCCCTGTTCACTCTCTACCTCGATATAACCGTTCATTTTTTCAATCACGCGTTTGACTATGGAAAGGCCCAGCCCTGTACCGCCGGAAATATTTTTCGTCAGCGCATTGTGCTCCTGCATGAACGGTTCGAACATTTTCGCCATGAACTCCCTGCCGACACCGATACCGGTATCCTGCACTACAATACGTGTATTACATTCTTTGATAGGCGTATTGAGAATTTCAAAGACGAATATTACAGTGCCCTGCTCAGGAGTGAATTTCACCGCGTTAGACAATAGGTTCAGCATGATCTCCTGCATCTTGAGCTTGTCAACAAAAACAGACACATGCAGATCCTGCGGAATATCCGTAACGAAATGCACCTGTTTCTGTTTCGCTGATACACGGACAGGAACAACCACCTCGTCAATAAGAGCATTCAGAGGTATTTCCTCCGGGTGCATCGTATTCTTGTCGCTGTCCAGACGTGAAAGCTCAAGCACATCGTTTACAAATGACAGCAGCAGCTTTCCCGATGAATCAATTTTCTTCAGATAATCAAGGCGCTGTTCCATATCCTCCGTATCAAGTGCGAGACGTGTAAAGCCCAAAATACCGTTCAAAGGAGTTCTCATATCGTGGCTTATTCCTGCCAGGAACATTGTCTTTGCTTCGTCTGCCTGATGCGCAGCTTTAAGAGCATCGTTCAGCTTTTGTACGCGCTCCAATTCTCTGCGATATTCTCTTGTGATGTCCTGTCTGCAAAGGAATACATACTGCCGTCCCGAATCAAGAAAGCAGAATCTGACCAGCTTGCGATGAAGCTGTCCGTCTTCCTCATAATTCAATGCATATTCATAGCTGGTATCAGTCTGAAGCGCCGCCTTAATACGCTCATATGAAAGAGCGGCTATTGCTTCATCCCTTTCCGCTGCAGGTACATGCGCACGCACACGCTCTCCGAGGTGCATCCAGAGTTCTCCGCTCCAGTTCCTGACGCTTTCCTCTTCCTGAGGAACAGTATCATGCATGAAATATCTTCTGCTTTCCATATCAATTATGCCTATGAGGTCAAAATTCAATTCCTCAAGCAGTGCCATAATCTTCTGGCTTAGAACCGACTCCGTAATGTCGTATCCGTACGCAAAACCCTCGATGGAACCGTCCGCCAATGTAAAAGTATTGACAGTCGCAAGAGCCCAAGAGAGCCTGTTACGGAACGTTTTCCGACGAAATTCAACGGAAAATGTCTGCTCACCCTCACGATGTCTGTTTATAACATTTTTGCGGCCCAGCACATCCTCGATTTTTCTGCGCT
>JAILNL010000145.1 GCA_024691625.1 Schwartzia sp. (in: firmicutes) | reverse complement strand
TTTGGTGTACACCTCATCCGACTGCTTCGCAGCCACCTTCTCCTAAAGGAGAAGGCTTCTTTTACATTCTTTCACAGCCTTCTATTTAACTCTTAAACGCAACCCATGCCGCTGGATTTTTTCGTCAGGCAAGGAAAAAGGCTCGACGGCGTAGTATATCACTACGTCGAGAGCCTTTTGACACAGCATGACGGAAAAAGACACAGCATCAATATCTGTCGTTATCGTACATACGATAACGATTTCCGCCGTATTTTTTTACGGATTTCAGCGCCTGACCTGCATGCTCCAGAAGTTCCTCGCTGTTCTCACGGGAGGAGCCCGTAACCGCGATTCCCATGCTGCAGGAAGCCGCCTCGGTGAGCTCCGTCTGAAGCTGCCGCACAGTATCAAGAAGATGCTGCGCACGCCGCTCAATAACATCAATAGCAAGAAATCCACGGAAGAAAACCGCGAACTCATCTGCTCCTACGCGCGCCAGAAGGTCGACACCGCGGAACTCATTTCTAAGCGCCGATGCTACGGCTCTCAGGAAACTGTCCCCTGCGTTTTTTCCATGTTCCGTATTGAATGCCCCAAAGGAATCCATATCGAAATAGAACACAACTCCTTTTTCTCCCGGTGCCAAAGCTCCAAGCTCAAATTCAATGAGCTTCAGAAGTGTATCCTTCGTATAAAGCCCTGTCAGCCCATCGCGCTCCGCGTCATTTCTGAGCCTGTCGCGCTCCGCAGCTTCATCGGAAATATCCTCTGCAAAACCCACCAGGGTGACACCCTCGGAATCTTCTATTCTCTGGTACACCAGGCGATGAGGCAGCTCACCTGTCTTGAAGAGATTCATCATCACCTCAATGCTTCCGGACCTCGCCCCACCGGGCGAAAAAATCTTATCAATACGTTCCGCCGCCCCGTGGTTATCCACGTTCCATTCCTTCAAGAGCGGAATAAACGATGGAAACTCCAGCATCTCGTCCTGTCCAGGGAGGCGATAACGCATGGTATTATTTGTCACATCGTAGATAAAATCAATAGCACCTGTACGAATCTGCTCCAGCCGTTCTATAGCACGCAGCTGAACCAGCTCCCGTTCAAGCTGGGCCATTTTCTTCTCCGCCTCAGCCATATGCGCTTCAACAACCGCATATTCAGAAGGCGACATCTGTACACGTTTCCGTCCCATTCTCCCGCTCCTTAAAAAAGAAATCGCCGATTCGAAACCAATGAAAGAATTCTCCTGCAAAATTCCTTCATTGGTATTTCCTTCGTCAATCGGCACCGCTTCCAACCTCCATGGTGAAAAGCGGTCAATCTTGTTATTTCACAACGAGAACAGGGCATTTAGCCTGTTCGACTACATACTGGCTGACGCTGCCGAGAAGCACGCCCTTCATAACTCCGAGTCCACGGCTGCCCATAACAACAAGGTCAATATCGTGATCTTCAAGGAAATCAAGAATAACTACTGCCGGCGAACCAGTCTCGGAGAAAGACTCCTTCTCAATACCCTCAGGTACGGCTTCCATCGCACGGTCGAGAATAACATCGCCTGCTTTCGTAACCGACTCCAGAATTGCGTCCGTAAGACATGCATTGATTGCAAGCTGATTGATGTTTGCTACATATAAGAATGTGAGCTTAGCATTGCAGGCCTGAGCAAGTTCAACCGCCATCTTGAGCGCATCTTCCGAGTTCTTCGACCCGTCAACAGGTACCAGTATATTCTTTGTCATAGTAATTCCCTCCTGAACCTCTAAGAATAAATTTCCATATACATAATTTCGTGATTAATCTGAAAAATCCTGCTATGATTAAAAATTTTTCATCTGCGCAACTTTACAATTTGATTTGACGAACCGTATTCATGATGTTACACTTGTAACATCTTTTGAACAAAAGTATACTACACACATATGAAGCAAGCCTCGCAATCGTCTACGTCCAGAGGACAATTGGAGCCTTTCTTCCGAAGGAGAGAATATTCATGCCCGAAAACACCGAAGACGTACAAGCAATATTGGAAAAAACCACCATCGCCGATCTCTACAAGGCTGCCCAGCAGCTTGACGGAGTCGCTGTAAAAACGAAGCTCATTGAAAGCCCATATTTTTCCGGTCTTTGCGATAACACAGTATACTTCAAGCCTGAAAATCTGCAGACAACAGGCTCGTTTAAGCTGCGCGGCGCATATAACAAAATCAGCCAGCTTACTGCAGCAGAACGCAAAAAGGGAGTCATCACCGCCTCAGCAGGCAACCACGCGCAGGGTGTTGCCTTCTCCGCGCAGAAGCTTGGCGTCAAAGCAGTAATCTGCATGCCGGCAACAACCCCGATTCTTAAAGTCGAAGCAACAAAGGCATACGGCGCTGAGGTCGTACTCCACGGAGATACATTCGACGACGCTTACGCAAAATCCCTTGAACTGCAGAAGGAAAAGGGCTACGTTTATATCCATCCGTTCAACGACGTAAAAGTAATCCTCGGACAGGGCACGACGGCAAAGGAAATCATCGACGACCTCAAGGACGTTGACGCAATCCTCGTTCCTATCGGCGGCGGCGGATTTGCGAGCGGCGTAGCGCTCACCGCAAAGCTCGTATATCCGAATGTCAAGGTAATAGGTGTTGAGCCGGCCGGTGCAGCGTGTATGGAGGCAGCCTTCAAATCAGACAAAATCGTAACGCTGCCATACGTTGATACAGTAGCAGACGGCTGCGCTGTCAAAACAGCAGGCACGCTCACTTATGCCTTCTGCAAGAAATACCTCGATGAAATCATCACAGTCTCCGAGGTGGAGATTATGGATGCGCTCCTCTCCCTCATTGAAAAGCACAAGCTAATCGCCGAGGGCGCAGGTGCTCTCTCCCTTGCAGCACTGCCGAAGCTCCGCATGAAAGGCAAAAAAGTCGTCGCCATCATCAGTGGAGGTAACATTGATATATCGACCATTTCCGCGCTTATTCACAAAGCACTTGTTGCCCGCGGACGCATCTTCTGCTTCTCCGTTCCGCTGCCGGACAAACCGGGGCAGCTGCTCAAGGTCTCGCAGATTCTCGCGGAGCAGAATGCAAATGTAATCAAGCTCGACCATAATCCGGATCTTGTAAAAGACCTCTTCAAAAAAGTAATCCTGACCGTTACCTGCGAAACACACGGCAACGACCACATAGAGCAGATTACAAAAGCACTCACGAAAAACGGATTCAGTATCGAGCGTGTATACTGAGATATTATATAAAATAAATAATAGTAATCCACAGAACTGTGCACATAAATGCTGCACAGTTCTTTTTTATGAATAAATATCCCGAAAACTCGCCGTTTGAGGATACTTATCCACAGATATATCCACAAAATTTCAAAAGGCTGTTGATTTCTGTGGATAAAGCCGCCAAAAAAGTATTTTTCCCCTTGATATCATGTGGATATCTTTTCTCTCCTCTGTGCAAAACCCTTCCTCTTTTCAGATAAAGGCAGTATAATTTAATCAACAATAAAATGTCCGAATCCTGTTTTCTTTCAAAGGAAGGATAATCATGAAGCATCTGAAAATATTTTTCATGACCGCCGTGATTCTTTTAACACTCACGGCCTCCGCCTTTGCCGCGCCCATACTGAAAAAAGGCTCAGAGGGACATGATGTCCGTGTTGTTCAGCAGGCTCTGCAGAACGCCGGCTACAACATAAGCAGCATTGACGGAGTTTTCGGCAACGAAACCTACCGCGCACTTATCGCATTCCAGCGTGACAACAAAATAAAGATTACCGGTGAGGTAGACAGGGCAACATGGAAAAAGCTCAAAGAGATTCCATCGGCAGCAAAATCAGGCAGCTCTGATGAGCCAAAAGGCGAGCCCCCCAAGAGCAAGAGCTCGGACAAAAACAGCAAGCCTGCTCCTGTTCCCGCTACTCCTGTCCCCTCAAAAAAGGGAGCTGAAAGCCAGCCGTTCCTGGAAAAATCCAATGTAGATGCACTGATACGCACCGCAAAGAAGTATATCGGCACAAAATATCGCTTCGGCGGAACCACGCCAAAAGGATTTGACTGCTCAGGCTTCCTGCAGTATGTATTCAAGCAGCACGGCTACACTCTTCCCCGAACGGCAGACGGACAGTTCAAGCTGGGAAAAAACATAAAAACTCAGAAGGAGCTCGTTCCCGGCGACCTTGTCTTTTTCTCCACGTATGAAAAAGGCGCCTCCCACTGCGGTCTTTATATCGGGAACGGAAAGTTTATCCATGTTTCCTCAAGCAAAGGAGTACGCATAGACGAGCTCAACGACAGATACTACTGGAAATCTCACTGGTACGGCGGAAAACACATAGTAAAATAAAAGACACGGCCTTGACCGCACGCAAAAGCGTGCGGCCAAATTTTTTTGTAAAAATTTTTATTTTTGTTGTTTTGACTTATTGACTTTTTGACTTTTATGGCTATAATAATAATTGAAGGAAGGATCACGGCAGGGCCTTCCGAAATCCAACACAACAACTATAAACGAAAGGGGATCTGGATTATGTTTGGATTAGTACCATTCAACACAAGAAATGACATCATGATGAGAGACGACGAATTCAGCCGCCTCTTCGACTGGATGAACCGACCGCTGATGAGCCTGTTCCAGGACGCCGGCTTTTCCGGCAGCGCCTTCAAGGTGGATGTGAAGGACAATGATACGAACTACGAGCTCACCGCGGAGCTTCCGGGGGTCACAAAAGATGACATCTCCCTTACCTACAAAGACAACTATCTCACCGTTGCAACGAAGCAGGAACACACAAAAGACGAAAAGGATGAAAACGGAAGTTATATCCGTCGCGAACGTTACAGCGGAAGCATGAGCCGCTCGTTCTACATCGACAATATTGATGAAACGAAGCTCGACGCCGAATTCAAGGACGGCGTACTCAGAGTAATCCTGCCGAAGGCAGACGCACCGAAGGAAGAGCCTCTGAAGGAGATTCCTATCCGTGCAGTGTAACTCAGATGTGAATGTGAAAAAAGAAACTCTCCCCCTCT
>JAILNL010000125.1 GCA_024691625.1 Schwartzia sp. (in: firmicutes) | reverse complement strand
CGTATAAATATTATCTTCTCCGCCCTTAAACTGAATAGTCGGCGAAAATCCCAGTTTATCCAAAGTTGCACTTTCAATCTTCGAGTGCGTAAACAAATCAAAAGGACCGACGATGCCGTTTAGGCTTTCGTATTTATCGTCGATCATATTCATGTCAATCATTTTCATGGCATCGCTGCCCGGTAGCAGGCTGGACTTATCGTCAACGACCCAACTATACACTCTTTCGCCCACTCTATCGCCCACAAGCAGATGTTTTCCGTTGTAGGTTGTCTCCCATGCGATATTTTCTATCTGACGGAAACCCTGGTCGATTTCTTTTTGTATTGTGGCACGGTCCAGGTCTGTATTTGTATCGTTGTCCGCATCAATGACCTTTTCCTTGATGGTTCTCATAATCTCAAGCTGTGACTGGACACCGCCCTCAGCAACCCGCAAAAGAGCAGAGCCATTCTGCACATTGCGCTCATTCTGTTTGAGCGCGCGAATGCGCACACGCATTTTCTCCGAAATGCTGTATCCCGAAGCGTCATCCCCGGCGCTGTTGATTCTCATCCCTGAGGAAAGTTTTTTCAGCTGCTTACCGACCTGTGAGATATTTTTGTTCAGTTCACCCAGCGACATTACCGCTGCGGTGTTGTTCATAATCGTCATAGTCATGGGCTTATCCGTCCTTTGAAATAACCATCCTAAAAATCTCGTCAATTATATATCGTAATTTTCATAAAAGGTATTAAGGACCATAAAAAATTTTTTACACACAAAAAGCTGCCGCAGATTTTCCTGCGGCAGCTTCGTTTTGAAAATATATTCAGTTTTTGTTCAATGCAGTTACTGCATCAGCCAGTGCGGCGAATTCAGAAAGTGTCAGTGTCTCACCCCTGCGCGTTCCTTCAACGCCCGCAGTGCTCAGTACTGTCTTTACGTCGTCCTTTGAAATCCCCACACCTGTCAGCGCATTGGTGAGTGTCTTGCGGCGCTGTCCAAAGGAAGCTTTTACAACACGGAAAAACATTTTCTCGTCCTTCACGTCAACAGGCGGTTCCGTCCGCACCACGCAGTCCATTACCGCAGAATCGACGGCAGGAGCAGGCATAAAGCACTTAGGCGGAACATTAAGGGCAAACTCCGGCTCGGTATAATACTGCACCGCAACGGAAAGCGCGCCGTAATCCTTGCCTCCCGGCTCGGCAGTCATGCGCTCGGCAACCTCCTTCTGAACCATGGTGACAATACGTGTAATAGGCAGCTTCTGTTCAAGCAGCGCCATTATGATAGGCGTCGTGATGTAATACGGCAGATTAGCAACCACCTTAAATGGCTCATCTCCCATAAGGGCGCGGATATCCGTTTTAAGAATGTCTCCCGGCACTATACGCACATTATCATACGCCTTGAGAGTTTCCGCCAGTACCGCAGGCAGCTTTTTATCCAGCTCAACCGCCGTCACGTCAGCCCCTGCCTCTGCCAGTGCCTGGGTGAGTGTACCTATTCCCGGCCCGATTTCAAGCACACGGTCTCCCGGCTCAATCTCCGCCGTCGCCACGATACCATTCACCACGCCTGCGTCGATGAGAAAGTTCTGCCCAAGACGTTTGCTTGCATGCAGATTGAAAGCTTTTAATATATGGCTTGTTACCCCGCGGTCTGCAATCTTAGGCATTTTCACTTTCCATCGCCTCCTTTATCCAGTGCGGCAACAGCCGCTTCAAATTCCTCACGGGTAACACCATAGTGATTAAGACGCTTCAAAAAAGTTTTTGCGTTCGCCCAGCCCACTCCGAGAGCCGCTCCAAGCTTCGCCCTGCGTTCAGATGCCTCGGCTCCGCCGCTGAGACGGTTTTCGATAAGCTCTGACATGGTAAAAATCTCAGCAGGATTCCACTGAAGAGTGTGCACCTTTTCAAGTGCCTTTCTGATAGCCTCTGGCGAAGCCTGCTCCACTCCTACATCATTGTTGGCTGTAGCTTCCTCACGGGGAATAAACGCGTGCTTCGCATCGGGAAATCTCTTTGCCAGAAAGCGGCGGATTCTTTCCCCCGCTCCGTCAGGGTCCGTCAAAATGATGATTCCACGTTTTTTATATGCCTCGGCAATATCATTAAGCGAGCGTTTATTGAGAGAAAATCCGCCTGTTGTTATACAATCCGCTTCAACAGCTTTATCTATGGCAACAATATCCATCTTGCCTTCTACTACAAGTACTTCCTTTATCATACAAACTCCTTACACATAATCCCTGACCGCGCTCCAAACGTCTTCAGCAATATCCTTCGGTGGGCGCGGGTTTTCTCCGTCACTGCAGATAACATGCTTCCAGCCGAATTTCTCTGCTGTCTCGCAGTACGCGCTGTAGCAGCGGTGAAGATATGCTTTGTCCTTTTCGTGAATATCCTCCGCCGTTCCCTTTTCCTTGGCACGGGCAGCCAGCAGCTTGTCACTGACGGCAGGGGCCATATCAAGAAAAACAACACAGTCAGGGCGCGGCAGCCCAAGCTTTTCATATTCCAGATCCTGCAGCCACGCTATATATTTTTCGCGTTCCGCCCCGTCTGTCAGCTTTATAGCCTGATGAACCATATTAGACGTGGTATAGCGGTCAGAAAGAATTATCGTTCCTTCCTCATAATCCTTCTGCCACTTCGTCCGGTACGATGCGTAGCGGTCAACTGCAAAAAAAGTCGATGCAGCGTATGCGTCAACATCATCAGCCTGCTTTCCGAATTTCCCTGAAAGATACATGCGCACAAGTACAGAGGATTCCGCCCCGTAATCAGGAAACTCCACACGCTTTACTTTCTTGTTTTCGTCGCACAGCTTTTCGTACAAAAGTCTTGTCTGGGTTTCCTTTCCCGATGCGTCTCCGGCTTCTATTATGATGAGCTTCCCTTTTTTCTCCATGCTTACGCCTCCGTCAGCACAGCACCCGCAAGGTGCCCAGCGTCGTATCCTGCGGCCCGGTAACACGAATTCCGAGCTCCGCGGTTTTTCGTATATAATCAAGTATTCCCCCTGTAATACGCTCTCCGGGGACTATTACAGGTATCCCGGGCGGATAGAAGTTTATTTCCTCCGCCGCAATTTTTCCCTTCGCGTCTTCAAAAGAAACTGCCTCTGAGGGGCGGAACATTGCTTCCCTCGGGGTACATTCCATGAGCGGAATTTCCGAAAGCTGCAGTGGTACGTCAGGCGCAGCCTCACCCCTGCGCTCAGTACAGGAAAAATCCCTGAGAGCACGGATAAGCAGGTCTGCCGTTTCCTCCGTGTCTGCCATTGAGATAATAAACAGCACATTTTTCGTATCCGCCAGTTCGCACTGCAGTTTATATTTCCATCTGAGTATCTGCTCAGCTTCTGCTCCGGTCAGACCCATCCCCGAAACCTGCACGGTGAGCTTTGAGGTATCCAGTGTCTTTGCCCCCGGTCCACCCATGTATTCCTGCCCGAAGCACCACAGTCCGTCCATGCCATTGACCTCAGAGCGTGCAAGCGACGAAAGCCATAAAGCGCGTCCCACGCGGAGTTTTCCCTCCTTAGCCATCTGATAACGCGCGATGTCCAAGGACGCCATCAAAAGATAGTTTGGGCTCGTAGATGTCAGAAGCGACATTGTACAACGCACACGTTCCGCCTCAACACGGTTTCCCTGCAGAAATAGCATTGAGGTCTGTGTCATGGAACCTAAAGTCTTGTGTGTGCTCTGTGCCACAAGGTCTGCTCCGCACGCAATAGCATCAGGAGGCAGCTTATCCGAAAATTTCAAATGTGCTCCGTGCGCTTCGTCAACCAGTACAGTCATTCCGTGCTCATGCGCAAGACTGACTATTGCTTCAAGATCATTAGCCACACCGTAATATGTGGGATATACAACGACAACAGCCTTTGCAGAAGGATACATGCTGATGGTTCCCCTCACGCACTCTGTCGTGACCCCCATCGGGATTCCCAGTTTTTCGTCCACTGCAGGCTGCATATAAATGGGACGCGCCCCTGCAAGGGCGATACCTCCCATAATTGAGCGGTGGGCATTCCTGGGAACAAGCACCTCATCTCCCGGCGACAGTGCCGCCATGAGCATAGTATGAATTGCTCCCGTAGTACCGTTAACCATAAAAAAGGCGTGCTCCGCGCCCCAAAGCTCAGCAGCAAGCTGCTCGGCTTCCTTAATGCACCCCTCAGGATGATTAAGGTCGTCAAGCTCCGCCATCAGCGAAACCTCCTGCTTCAGACCTTCCTCGGTAATCAGCTTTCTCAAAAGCGGGTCTGCTCCAAGTCCCTGTTTATGTCCCGGTGTATGAAAAGCGAGAGCGCCGCCGGCGGCATACGCTTGCATAGCGTCCGCCAGCGGCGCCTGCCGCTGCTGTTCACTCATGCCTGAGTCTCCTTTTCCTCCTCCGCGCCAATCGGGTGCTCCGCCTTGAGCGGATATCGGATATGGACACGCGTTCCCTCTCCGATTCTGGAGGTAACGGAAAGCTCCGCGCCTATGATGGTAGCGCGTTCCCTCATACCAAGAATACCGAAATGCTTATCTTCTGTCGCATTCTGGTTCTCCATCTCAAACTCGTCTACATCAAAGCCCTGGCCTTTATCCTCAACGAGGATAGATACCGCAGCATCCGTATATAACATGCGGAGATTTGCCTCTTTCACTCCCGAATGATGCAGGACATTATTAAGAGACTCCTGCACAATACGGAAAAGACCTGTCTTTACGTGGTCCGGAAGCTGTACCTCTTCTCCGTCCACAGAAAAACGCACGTTGAGCATATCTCTGTCGCGGAATTTACGGGCAACGGCACCTATGGCGGCAACAAGCCCCAAATCATCAAGGGACATGGGACGCATATCAAAGATAATCTGGCGGATATCCGTGAGGCAGCCCTTAAGATGCTTTCTGAGCTCCTTAATACTCATTTTTGCCTCGTCCGGGTCAACATCAATAAGGCGCTCTATAATCGACGACTCAAGCAGAAGATTTGCCACATCCTGAGCAGGGCCGTCATGAATCTCACGGGACACGCGCAGGCGTTCATCCTCCTGCGCGCGTATAATAGCCGCGCTCAGATATTTATTTTTTGATGCCGCTTCGAGCTGAATCACCACATCGCTTATCTGTGTTCCGAGATAGCTGAGCATGGAGCTTATACGCATAGCCAGCTTCTGTGCCGACTCAACGGTTTTCTGCAGATGATACAGG
>JAILNL010000130.1 GCA_024691625.1 Schwartzia sp. (in: firmicutes) | reverse complement strand
TGCCGTCAAGAATATGCTTTCTTATGCCCGTACTTGATATCATCTCGCCACTCTCATATACAGGTGAGCATATCTCTGCTTCAAACCCGTAATTTTTTCCTTCCTCAGCCAGTGT
Source organism: Schwartzia sp. (in: firmicutes) (assembly GCA_024691625.1). Taxonomy (GTDB): domain Bacteria; phylum Bacillota; class Negativicutes; order Selenomonadales; family Selenomonadaceae; genus Schwartzia. The sequence goes on along the minus strand of JAILNL010000130.1, from coordinate 8,231 downwards.
CTCCGCACGTCCGGCCCCAAAACGTCCAAACGTATAATTCGGCCCGGCGGTTACAAATGACGGGGCAAGATATTTCTGCAGCAGGGTAAGAAATGCTTTAGGCTCTGTACCTGCCATTTCCTTTGTAAAAACAGGTTCAAAAAGCAGATCTACCCCCATACCCGACAGATGCATACGGCGTACCTCTTCATTTTCAATTAGAAGAGGCGCTTTTTCGGGAGAAACAACAGAACGCGGGTGATTGGAAAACGTAAATACGACCGAAGGTACGCCTCTTTCTTTTGCATACTCAACAGCCTTGCGGATAACCGCCTTGTGTCCGCGGTGGAGACCGTCCAATGTTCCGAGGGCACATGCTCCGTGCATCCATTTTTCCGATAAATCCTTCCAATCCGAAATAAGCTCCATGTTCTCCCCTCCTTTCAGACGCGGTACATTTTATCCGGGTAAACCGAAGCATTGTCCGCGTTGTATTTTCCTATACCGAGAAATTCTTCTCCGCCATAAAGTCTGATACGCTGCCCGTCCGAAAACTTCACCTTTGTGTCGTGATTCGGCAGACCATTCTTCATTGCCGCGATGCGGTGTGACGGAACATCATACCGTTCCAGATGAAGAAGATATGCCTCCGGTGCCTGCAGTGCTTCCTCGCCGAGCTGCTCAAGCTCTTCAGGAGATACTGAATCCGCAAGATGAAATTCACCTACGCGGGTACGAAGCAGAAATGCCATAGTCGCCGGAACTCCCGCAGCTCTTCCGATATCCCTGCATATAGAGCGTATATACGTCCCCTTTGAGCAGTCTATATCCAAAAGCAGCCCCTTTTCACGCTTCTCCAATACCTCGAGACGATGAATCGTCACCTGACGGGACGGTATCTCCACAGAAAAATTGCGGCGGGCCAAATCACATGCCCGCCGCCCATTAATCTTCACTGCCGAATACACAGGCGGAACCTGATCTATCGCTCCAGTCTGTGAAAGAACGGCTTTCTGTATGGTTTCATCATCCGGCATCAGCGCGTCAGAGCTTTCAACGACCTCACCGAGGTCATCGCCGCTGTCCGTCTCGATTCCGAAAAGAAGCTCGGCACGATATGACTTGGATACCTCATCGAGATATTCGATGAGTCTTGCAGCCTTTCCCACCGCAACGGGAAGAACTCCCGATGCTCCCGGGTCCAGTGTGCCCGCATGACCGACACGTTTCACATTCAAAATCCTGCGTACATAGCTCACAGCGTCATGTGATGTCATGCCGGGCGGCTTCAAAAAATTGATGAATCCGTCCTTCATGCTTCCAAAGCCCTCTCAATCGCTTCAAGAATCTCTTTCTTTGCTTCAGGCAGTGCCATTTTCAATGTGCAGCCTGCCGCACGGATATGACCGCCTCCGCCGAACTCACCTGCAACCTTGCTCACATCGAGTCCTTTGGAGCGCATACTGACTCGGCAAACGTTTTCGTCTACGCATTTAATAAGGACGGCAACATCTACACCCTCGATAACACGCACCATATCTATAAAGCCATCGGTAGACTCAATATTCTGCATGAGTTCCCACCCGAGGAAAAGTCCTGCCACACGTCCTCCGGCTATAACCTCCATTGTCTGAAGAGCTGCCATCTGTCCGCGCACGATTGCCTCGGATTTTGCCTCCGTTGCCTCAGAGACAACATTCGGCTGAACACCCGCGTCAATCAGTGCCGCTGCGGCACGCATAGTGGAAGAACGCGTATTGGAAAACTTGAAGAAGCCCGTGTCCGTAGCAAGACCGGTATAGAGAGGAAGAGCAATATCCAGCGTAATATCAGCCTTAAGCTGCGTCAGTATCTCATATACCATCTCGCAGGCTGCCGCACGTTTTTCAATAAAGATATAATCAGCCATCTCATTGTTTGAAATGTGATGGTCGATATTGAGTACAGGAAGACCTTTTGCAATCTCCGCTACACCCTCAATACGGCTGGTATCCGTATCAATAATGACAAGAAGGTCTGCGCTGCCCTTGTAATACGCAGGACGCAGAATCGCATCATACCCCGGAAGAAATGCCATGTTCTTCGGCAGCTTGTCGTCAATAACAACATCTGCTTTTTTCCCCGCGGCTCGCATATAAGCGCAAAGCGCGAGGGTAGAACCTATAGCATCCCCGTCAGGGCTGACGTGTGCAGTGATGATAACCGATTTTGCTTTACGGAGGCATTCTGCCGCCTCGTTAAGCCCGATCTTCTTCCCCATCGTCATGTCCTTCTTCTTTTTCTATTTTGAGCAAAAGCTCCTGGATATGCGCACTGTAAGCAAGCGATGTATCAAGCGCGAAGGTGAGCTCCGGCGTATAACGCAGGCGCACACGGCTTCCCAGCTCGCGGCGTATATACCCCGAGCTGCTTTTAAGCCCCTTCCAACAATCCTTCATCTGCTCTTCACTGCCCATAAGGCTCACAAATACGCGCGCGTTCCTTAAATCCGGGGAACAATGCACATCAGTAACCGTGACAAATCCGATACGCGGATCCTTCACGTCCTGCAGGAGAATCTTGCTTATCTCCTGCTTCATGAGCTCCTGGACCTTTTCCATTCTTAACTGTCCCATATTTCCTTAGTTCTCCTGGCTGCGTTCTGCCTTTTCATTCAATTCCGTGATGGAAGTTGCGATTTCCTCCATCGTGTAAACCTCGAAAATATCGCCTTCCTTGTAGTCACGGAAATCCTTGATTGTAAGACCGCACTCGTAGCCTGCTGCGACTTCCTTAACATCATCCTTGAAGCGGCGCAGAGAGTCGATTTCTCCGTCATGTACAACGACATTGTCGCGAAGAATGCGGATTTTCGATGTGTTCTGAACCTTACCTTCAAGTACATAGGAGCCCGCAACAAGCACCTTCGAGAATTTCATGACCTGACGAATCTCGACCTTACCTGTAATTACCTCTTTGTATTTCGGCGCAAGCATACCGGACATAGCCGCCTTGACATCGTTCAGCGCGTCGTAGATGACCTGATACGTGCGGATATCGACTTTCTCCGTATCTGCTACCTTACGTGCGTTTGCATCCGGACGGACGTTGAACGCGATAATGATAGCATTTGCTGCCGAAGCAAGCATAACATCGGACTCATTGACGGCACCGACGCCGGAATGAACGATAGCTACGCGGACTTCGTCGTTTTTATTGAGCTGCAGCAGTGAGCTGTTGAGAGCCTCAACAGAACCCTGTACGTCAGCCTTGATAACGATATTAAGGTCCTTGATGCTTCCTTCCTGAATCTGCTGGAAGAGGTCATCAAGAGATACCTTCTTGGATTTGATAAGCTCCGTACGCTGTTTCTCGATACGTTTCTCAGCAATGGAGCGTGCAAGCTTCTCTTCCAGAACAGCGAGCTGGTCGCCTGCTGCCGGAACGTCCGAAAGACCGAGAACCTCGACCGGCATGGACGGGCCTGCCTTTTTAACTTCCTCACCGCGGTCGTTGATCATAGCGCGGACTCGGCCGAACGCCGTACCTGCGATGATGGAATCACCAATGCGGAGCGTACCTGACTGTACGAGAACCGTAGCAACGGCGCCGCGGCCTTTATCAAGCTGTGCTTCGATGATGACACCGCGTGCTTCGCGGTTCGGGTTTGCCTTGAGCTCCTGAACCTCTGCAACGAGCAGAACCATCTCAAGAAGGTCATCAATACCCATCTGCTTCTTTGCAGAAACCGGAACCATAATTGTATCTCCGCCGTATTCCTCCGGCACGAGACCGTACTCCATGAGCTCCTGTTTTACGTGATCCGGATTTGCGCCCGGTTTATCAATCTTGTTGATAGCAACGATAATTGGAACCTTAGCTGCCTGTGCGTGGTGAATAGCCTCGATTGTCTGCGGCATAACACCGTCGTCCGCAGCAACTACGAGAATAGCAATATCCGTTACCTGTGCGCCGCGTGCACGCATAGCCGTGAATGCTTCGTGACCCGGTGTATCAAGGAATACGATTTTCTTGCCCTTGCAGTTGACCTGATAAGCACCGATACGCTGCGTGATACCGCCGGCCTCATGTGCCGAAACGGAGCTTTTGCGGATAACATCGAGAAGTGATGTCTTACCATGGTCAACGTGACCCATAACCGTAACGACAGGCGGACGAAGAACCAATGTCTTCGGATCGTCCTCAATCTCCGGAATCTCCGTCGGATCAGTTTCCGGCGGCAGCGCCTCAGTCGTTACCCCGAACTCGCTTGCTACAAGCTCAGCCGTATCATAATCAATCTCCTGATTGATTGTAGCCATGACACCCATGAGGAAAAGCTTCTTAACAACCTCCGCTGCCGTGCAGCTCATCTTGCTGGCGAGGTCTTTGACAATGATAGACTCACCGATTTTGATGTGCGTCGGACGTGCAATCTCCACCTTCGGTGCCTGCTGCTCATGACCGCGGTTCTTGCGGTTCTTCTTATTGCCGCGGTCACGGTTTCCGTTAAAGCCGTTGCGGTTGTTATTATTTTCGAAACGGTCGCCGCCCTTATTGCGGAAGTTGTTATTACGTCCGCCGTTCTCGTGGTTGCTGCGATTTCCGTTATTTCCGTTGTTGCTGTAATTTCCGTTATTCATACCGTTCTTACGATGACTTCCGTTATTTCCGGACTGACGATTATTCTGTCCGCCCTGTCCTGCATTCTGACGCATGCCGCCGTTATTCTGAGGGCGACGGTCATTGTTCTGCCCCTGCGCATTGTGACCGAATCCGTTTCCACCCGGACGGTTCGCATGCTGCTGACGATTGCGGTCCATATGCTGCTGATTACCGCCTGCATTATGGGCATGCTGAGCATTATGTCCGTTCTGCTTCGCTGTATGCTCCTGTCTGCCTGCCTGCGGCTTCTGCTGCACGCCCTTCTGAGGCTGTGCATTTCTCTGCTGCTGCGCAGTTTTCTGAGGCTGAGCTGCTTTTGGAGCCTGAGGTTTTTCTTCCTTCTTGCTCAAAAGGCTCTGCAGGAGCTTCTTCTCCTCATCGCCTACGCTGCTCATATGATTTGCTACTTTATGTCCATTCTTTTCCAATAAGTTTAAAACTACCTTGCTTTCCGTATGAAATTCTTTTGCCAACTCATAAACTCTGTATTTCGACATAGAGCCACCTCCGTATATTTCATTGATTGCTCTCCAAACGTTTCTTTAACGCGTCACTAAAACCCTGATCCAAAAGAACCGCCGCCGCACGCTGCTCCTTGCCTATAGCGCTGCCCAGCGACTCCTTGTACATTGCTTCACAAACCGGAATGCCTGCTTTTTCAGCCAGCCCTGTGTAAAGCTTTTTCGTTTCATCTGCAGCATCCTTGGCCAAAAGAAGAAATCTTGCCTTTTTCTTTTCAAATGCCTCACGCACCGCCGTATCACCGGACGCAACACGTCCCGCACGCTGTGCCATGCTCAGAAGATTAACGATCTTTTCATCCTTCATCGGTCTTACCTTTTTCAAATTCCTCACGGAGCTGCTTCAGCACTTCCGCGCTGACCTCGCCCTGAAACGATTTCTGAAAACGATGCGCTTTCACAGCAGCATCAAAGCACTCAATCTTATCGCAGACATAGGCTCCGCGGCCGGATTTCTTTCCGGTACGGTCCACGGAGAATGTTCCCTCAGGGCTGCGAACGATGCGAATCAGTTCTTTTTTCGGGTGTACTGTCTGACATCCGATACAAAGACGCTGTGGGATTTTTTTAACTGCCGTCATTCGGCATCCCCCTCCGCAGAGAATGACTCCTCACTCGTAACTTCTACAACATCCATCGTGTCGTCGATATCCTCGTCAGCCGCCTGGGACTCGCTCTTGATATCAATCTTCCAGCCCGTCAGCTTGGCAGCCAGACGTGCGTTCTGACCTTCCTTGCCGATAGCCAGCGACAGCTGATAATCAGGTACAACAACACGGGAAATCTTTTCATCTTCGTTGACCGCAACGGAAACAACCTTCGCAGGACTCAGCGCGTTTGCAATATAGCGCGCGGAATCAGCGTTCCATTTAACTATATCGATTTTCTCATTGCGGAACTCATCAACGATAGCCTGTACGCGGAGACCTTTATGGCCTACGCATGCGCCTACCGGATCCACGTCCTCGTCTCTGGAATATACGGCAATCTTAGAACGCATGCCCGGCTCACGTGCAACGGACTTGATTTCTACGACGCCCTCCTGAATCTCAGGAACCTCGCGCTCAAACAGGCGCTTCAAAAGTCCCGGATGTGTACGGGACACTGCAATCTGAGGTCCCTTGGAGGTACGGCGCACCTCAAGGATATAAGCCTTGATGCGGTCTCCGTACTCGTATGTTTCTCCTTCAATCTGCTCAGTCGGTGTAAGAACTGCCTCTGTTTTGCCGAGGTCAATATATACATTGCGGTTCTCGACACGCTCCACCGTGCCCGTGATGATATCACTTTCACGCTCGGAATACTCATCAAAAATATTTCCGCGCTCAGCCTCACGAATACGCTGAACAACAACCTGCTTTGCCGTCTGTGCGGCAACACGTCCAAAGTTTGCAGGCGTAACCTCGAGTTCGAAAACATCTCCGACCTCATAATCCGGTTTAATCGCCTGTGCATCGCTGAGAGATATATCCGTAATCGGATTTTCCACCTCTTCGACGACTGTCTTTATTGCATACACATGGTACTCTCCCGTAGTGCGGTCAAGAAGTACGCGGACGTTCTGTGCCGCTCCGCCGAAATTGCGGCGGTATGCCGTGATAAGTGCTGCCTCTATAGCTTCAAACAGCACCTCAGGTGCAATTCCTTTCTCCTGCGCCAGTTCACGGAATGCATCCATGAAATCCGCACCGTAATTGAGAGCCTGCTCTTTCTTAGCCTTTCCCCTGCTCCGTTTAATCAAAATCTGCTCCTCCTATGATTTAAATATCAATATGTAAACGCACCTGCGCGATTTTCTTCATGTCGATTGGCTCGAAATCCTCAAGCTTCAAAGCCCCATCCTCGCAGCCGATCAGCTTGCCGGTTACCTGCTTTGTCCCATTCAGCGGTTCGTAAAGTGAAACATCCACCATCTTGCCTGCCTCACGGACAAAATCCTTTTCCTTCTTCAGCACGCGGTCAAGACCCGGTGAAGATACCTCAAGAATATAGCTGTCCGGAACAACATTTTTCTCGTCAAGTTCTTTTTCGAGCTTCTCTGAAAGCTCCTGACAATCCTCTATATCAATACCCTCGGGTTTATCAATATAGACGCGAAGATACCAATCCTTTTCCTTTACATACTCGACATCCACGAGTTCAAGCCCCGTATCAGCCAAGAGCTCTTCAGCCAGCTTCTCTACGGTCTTTTCCACATAACCTGCCACAGACATTCCTCCTCAAAATATTGCTCATACAATGCGAAAGAGTGAGCTGGCGCTCACTCTTTAGAATCCGATAATCTATTTACTCGTACAAGTATAACATGTATATACACAAATGTAAACATAATTAGGAAAGTTTTGTACAATTCAACTGATATAATTCTGCACAATTCATCTGGCATAATAAATTTTCACAAACTGAGCATTTCTATACAGTCAGACCGGGTGTAAAATCGAGAACAAAAAACAGGAAAGAAGTGCAGAATCATGTCAGCTACTCAAATCGAAAGCACGTACAGCCCCATCTCCGAATCAAAAATCAGCACAAAGGAATTATGCCTCTGTGCCGCCATGAGCACCATCGTATTTTTAACGACCTTCATACCGAAAATCCCAATACCGCTCGGCTATGCGCACATGGGAGATGCAGCTGTATTTCTCATAGTCATGCTGATTCCCAAACGTCCGGCACTTCTTGCCGCTGCCATAGGCTCTGCTCTTGCAGACCTTATAGGTGGATTTTATCTTTGGATAGCGCCAACAATACTCATCAAATTCATAATGGCATATATCGTATATGTCATTGCCCGTCCGCGCACTAACACCCCGGGAATAGCAAAGGCGGCTTTTGCATTTACCGCTGCAGCCCTCTGGATGACCTTAGGGTATGTCGCTTTCGGCGCGCTGCTCTATGACAGCATTGCTGCAGGTCTCGCCTCAGCATACGGCCTGCTCGCAAAAAGCGCGGTAAATATCATCGCCGCACTCCTTCTGCTTGCACCGCTCAGAAAAGCGCTTCGAATATGAAAACCATCAAAAAAGGCTTCCGTTTGCACGGAAGCCTGTTTTATTCTGGTGCCGAAGGCCGGACTTGAACCGGCAC
>JAILNL010000118.1 GCA_024691625.1 Schwartzia sp. (in: firmicutes) | reverse complement strand
TCGTTATTTAAAAAAGCTGGAACTTATAAAGAATGATATTTATGAAGTTGGAAGCTTGGAGCAATTAGATTTTATTTGGGAATTGTTAAAGAAGGATAAAGATTTTTGCGAATTTAATCAAAGAGGACACCGAATGTATAGTGTAGGATATAAACGGTATCATGAATTTATCGCAGGACAAGATTTTTCAAAGTACAGGGAGCGATTATCGCAATTAGATGTTCCTATGCTTTCGACAAATCCTACCACAATAGAATATAAAGTTTGGAAACGCTCTGGTATACTAAGAACTCAAGTAATAGCAGGGACGAATTATACTTGTGAGATGGATGCAAATCATGCTAGTTTTTTGGCAGAAAGTACGCATAAGCCTTATATGGAAGCGCATCATGTTATCCCACTTCACTTGCAGGAAAATTTTGAAAATAGCCTTGATGTATATGCTAACATAATTTGTTTGTGCCCTATCTGCCATCGTAAAATTCATTTTGGAATTATAGAAGAGCGAAGAGATATGGTGGATGAAATTTTTGAGAATCGTAAAGAAAGATTACTTAATAGTGGTTTTGAATTATCCAAAAGCGAGTTCGAAAGAATAGTTTTGGCAAAAGAAGAAAATGTGTAATTGCGTATACGAAAAGGACGTCGTACGACAAATTGATGTCTGCGATAATTCAGAGGATTATTAAATAAAATATTTAGCCATTCTAACGAAGAGCCGTAATCCAAAGCAAGGGATTGCGGCTTTTTATGTTGAAGCATAGTTCTTTGTTTCTCATTTCGACTAATCTATGGTTGAACTACAGATAAGTCGAAAAACATTCTGTGATGTAAAGTTTTTTCAATTAACTGAAAAAACTTCATAAAAACGAGTAGTTTTTTCACTGAACTGAAAAAACTTTACAAAAATAGATGGTTTTTATATAATTGAGAAAAAAGATTGGAGGTGTGACCATGATTTATCGTGAAAAATACCTAAATGAATTGCAAAGTTGGCGGGATAAGCAGGTTATTAAGGTTATCACAGGAATTCGCCGCTGTGGAAAATCAACAATGTTTTCTTTGTTTATTGATGAACTGATAAAAGATGGGATATCACCGGATCAAATAGTCAGGATAAATTTGGAAGATATAGGCAATGAAGAATTACTGGACTATCGCAAGCTGTATAGTTATGTAAAAGAGCATTTTCAGCCGGGCAGGAAATTATATGTTTTTCTGGATGAGATTCAAAATTGTCCGGAGTTTGAACGTGCTGTTGACAGCTTATTCATTCAGCCGGATACAGATATATATATTAACGGTTCTAATGCCTTTATGCTGTCCGGAGAGCGGGCAACACTTCTGTCTGGGCGCTATGTTACGATTGATATGCAGCCGCTGTCCTTCGCTGAGTTTTATTCAGCACAGGAAGAACTTGGAAAAGAGCAGGCGTTTCGGGAATATATACGCTTTGGCTCATTGCCATATATAACATCGTTGGATCATAATGAAGCAGCTGTACGTACTTATCTTGAAGGAATATATAATTCGATTCTGGTAAAAGATGTTGCAAGCCGGGAGGGCATTACGGATTTAACTGTTTTGGAGAATATTGTTCGGACATTGGCAAGCAATATTGGGAGTCCTGTTTCCACGAAAAAAATAACTGATACTTTGGTTTCAAGCGGCAGGAAGGTTTCGGTCAATACTGTAGAGCGATATGTGCGGGCACTTGTAGACAGTTATATTTTTTACAGGGCAGACCGCTATGATGTTAAGGGTAGGCAGTATTTGAAGACACTGGGTAAATATTATATTGCAGATACCGGGCTTCGCACGATATTAACTGCAGAGAAGGCAAGTGATTTGGGACATCTGCTGGAAAATATAGTGTATTTGGAGCTGAAGCGGCGTTATTTACGGGTTAATGTAGGCAAGGTGTCTGAGTATGAGGTTGATTTTGTGGCTGATAATGGGAATGAGACAGCATATTATCAAGTATCAGCCAGTGTTATGGATGAAAAGACCAAGGAACGGGAGCTGCGTGCTTTACAGAAGATAAAGGATAATCATCCAAAGATTTTATTGACACTTGATGTTATCGGCGCCGATGCGAATTATGATGGGGTTCGACAGTACAATCTGATAGAATGGCTGCTTGAAAAAGATAATTAAAAGCATGCATAGAAAAAGCCCGGTCTCGATTGAGGCCGGGCTTTGATGTTTGTATGGGATTTTATGCTTTTCCGTTGCAGCCGAGTACGTGAACGAGCTTGTGCTGTACGAGTTCTTTGATGTAAGCACGGGCAGGTTTCAGATATTCGCGCGGGTCGAAAGCATCCGGATGCGCTGCCATGTATTCGCGGATACCTGCTGTCATTGCAAGACGTAAATCGGAGTCGATGTTGATTTTGCAGACAGAGGATTTTGCAGCACGGCGGAGCTGGTCTTCGGGGATACCGATAGCATCTTTGAGCTGTCCGCCATTCTCGTTGATGATTTTTACGTATTTCGGAATAACAGAGGAGGAGCCGTGAAGTACAATCGGGAAGTGCGGCAGGCGTTTTTCGATTTCTGCAAGGATATCGAAACGAAGTTCAGGCGGTACAAGTACGCCTTCTGCGTTGCGTGTGCACTGCTCCGGTTTGAATTTGAATGCGCCGTGGCTTGTTCCGATAGCGATAGCCAGGGAGTCAACACCGGTCTTTTCTACGAATTCTTCTACTTCGTCAGGACGGGTGTAGGAAGCATCTTCAGCGCTGACGTTTACAGCATCTTCAATGCCTGCAAGTTTTCCGAGCTCGCCTTCAACGACGACGTTATGTGCATGAGCATATTCAACGACTTTCTTTGTCAGGGCGATATTTTCTTCGAACGGCAGCTTGGAGCCGTCAATCATGACAGAAGTAAATCCTCCATCCACACAGGATTTACAAATTTCAAAATCAGCCCCGTGGTCGAGATGAAGCGCAATGGGTAAGTCTGTATCTTCAAGTGCTGCTTCTACGAGTTTAACGAGGTAAGCGTGCTTTGCATATTTGCGCGCACCTGCGGAAACCTGCAGAATAAGAGGAGCGTTTTCTTCTTTTGCTGCTTCGGTAATTCCCTGAATGATTTCCATGTTGTTGACGTTGAATGCGCCGATTGCGTATCCGCCGTCATAAGCTTTACGGAACATTTCTGTCGTTGTAACTAATGGCATGGTTCATAGCCTCCTTTATTTATTCGTACTAACTTTTTACATTATATCATAAATTGAGATAAAGAAATTGTTTATTTTCGAATTAGAGAAAAGGTTTTTATCTTTTGTAATATTTCAGGCGGAAGCAGTTTTTCAAAGTCCGGCGGAACAGGTGCTGTTATGCGGAGGGGCTGATGTGTGACGGGGTGAGTGAGTTCCATCAGGTATGCGTGGAGAGCCTGCCTTTGCAGCTTTTCGCGGGAGCCTCCGTATAAATCATCTCCGACCAATGAGCAGCCTATGTATGAAAAGTGGACACGTATCTGATGTGTGCGTCCTGTGATGGGTGCTGCTTCTACAATGGAGTATTTGTCCCAGACAGCTATGGTTTTGTAGTCGGTTGCGGCAGGTTTTCCTTCGTCAGATACACAGCGTTCGATAATGCTTCCGGGTTTTCGTCCGATGGGAGCATTGATTGTTCCTTCGGGCGGAGTTGGCGCTCCTTCGAGTATGGCAAGATATCTCCTGTGGAAACGGGGGGCTCCATTTTCGGAGAGCATATGCTGGACGTGAGGGAGCTTTGCAATCATAACGATTCCCGTGGTGTTTCTGTCCAGCCTGTGAACAGGATGGGGAATGAGGTCCTGAGTGTCCGTGTGAAGGTGGTATGCCGCGTAGTTCAGCAGTGTTTCTTCGTTTCCGTGCGCAAGGGGATGGACAAGCATTCCTGCGGGTTTGTTGACGAAAAGAAGCGCGTCATCTTCGTAGAGAATTTCAAGGGGGCCTTTTATGGGTGGTATGCTTGTGGATTCGGGAATTTCGCATTTCAGGATGTCGTTGGCCTGCAGTTTCGTGAGTGCGGCGATTACGGTTTTCCCGTTTATACAGGTTGTTCCGCTGTTTTTGAGTCTGCGCCACAGGTGCACGGAAAAGCCTTTTTGCACCAAAAAAGCTCTGACAGAGATTCCTGCCAGAGTTTTTGGTACTTTATATTCAATCTTCATTTTCAATTTCACCGTTAAAGTGGGAAATGAGGCGGAACACCAGATTGAGGATAATTGCGACAACCGTGGCAAGAGCCATTCCTTTTAACGTTACAGTTCCGATTGTTATGCTTGCAGTGCTGACACCGATACCGAGAACGATGGATGTCAGAATAAGGTTTATCGGTTTGTTGTAGTCAACTTTTGATTCAACCAGGATACGTACACCGGATGCTGCGATGACACCGAAGAGAAGCAGGGAAACACCGCCCATAACAGGTGTCGGGATACTCTGTATTGCAGCGGCAAGTTTACCGAAGCAGGAGAGTATGATTGCGAACACTGCGGCACCGCCGATTACCCAGGTGCTGAATACTTTCGTGATTGCAAGTACACCGATGTTTTCTCCGTATGTGGTGTTTGGCGTGGAGCCGAAGAATCCGGAAATCATGGTTGAGAGACCATTGCCGAAAATAGAACGGTCAAGACCGGGGTCTTTTTTCAAATCGCTGCCGACAATATTGCCTGTTACAATAAGATGACCAATGTGTTCAACGACAACTACCAGAGCAGCCGGAAGAATAATGAGTATTGCGTTCAGATTCCAGACCGGAGTATAGATGGTGGGGAATGCAAACCACGGAGCTGTACGGATTGGTTCGTAGTCTACAATACCGAATAATGCTGCTACGATGTATCCTCCGACAACACCAATCAAGATTGGGAGAATTGATAGTATTCCTCGGAATGCAACGGAGGAAAACAGTGTAATGGCCAGTGTAAGTATCGCGACAGTGATAGCCGTGGTATCGGGGGTTTCTGCTGTGAGTCCTGCCATGCCTGCAGCTGTCGGCATAAGCTCAAGTCCGATAACGGCAACGATAGATCCCATTGCCGCAGGGGGGAACAGAATGTCTATCCATTTTGTTCCGATTGAATGAACCAGCGCGCCTACCAGACAGAATATCAGACCGACAACTATAAATCCGCCAAGGGCTGCTTCATAGCTGTATTTCGACATTACAAGAAAAACAGGTGAAAGGAATGCGAAGCTGGAACCCAGATAAGCCGGGATTTTTCCGCGGCAGAGAATCAGATAAAGGATTGTACCGATTCCGTTAAAGAGAAGTACAGTGGCCGGGTTGACCTTGAAAAGCATAGGAACCAATACAGTAGAGCCAAACATCGCGAAAAGATGCTGCAGGCTGAGAGGAATAGTTTCCGCTAAGGGAAGCTTTTCGTCTACACGTATAACTCGCTTTGACATAATAACTACATTCGCTCACCTAGATGCTACTACTAACCTAGAACGTCGTTTGGTTGAACAAGGTATTTACCCAGCTGTTGATCCACTTGAATCAACTTCTAGTGCCTTAGATCCAGAAATTGTTGGTGAAGAACA
>JAILNL010000127.1 GCA_024691625.1 Schwartzia sp. (in: firmicutes) | reverse complement strand
CACCAAGGGTTTTGCGATGCTGGCGTACGTTGATGCCGCAGGTCATGCTATCAGCGACAAGAATGTTGACATGGAGCGCGGTTCCCGTGAGTATTTCAAAACCGCAATGTCCACGGGCAAGCCGGTTATGACGGGTCCGTCTGTTTCAGGTACAACAGGAAAGCTTATTACCATTATTGCATATCCGATTCTTGAGAATGGCCGTGCGGTAGGCGTTGTGTTCGGAACGGTTGAGCTTGAGGCTCTGTCGGATATCATGGGCGAATTTAAGTTCATGGATACGGGTTATGTTTATGTTGCAGATGAAAGCGGTATCTGCATTGGTTACAAGCAGCTTCCTGATGCAGTCGGCAAGCTGAATCTTACGGTTACAAACAAGGAGCAGCCCCTTGACCAGCGTCTCCTCGACGGATTTGCTCAGGCGCTCTCCACGGATAAGACAGTTTCTACGTATTACAAGACTCGTAAGGGTGTCCTGAACAAGGCTGTTATGTCGCCGGTTCATATGGAAGGCCGCCGCTGGGTTGCTATTGCCTGCGCTCCTGTAAAAGAGGTTGAGGCAGCATCTTCCATGCTTCTCAAGGCAATGCTCGGTATTTCGATTGTTACGATTCTCATCGCAGTAGCAGTTATCTTCATGTTCGCGAAGAGAGTTTCTGATCCGGTTAAGGCACTCCTTGAGGAATGCCGTATTATCAATGGCGGCGACCTTCGTCAGGACCGTGTTGTTGTTGATTCCAACGACGAAATCGGTGAGCTGGCTGAAGGCTTTAACGAAATGCGCCGCACCATGCGTAAGCTCCTGAAGGGCATCCATGAGCGCTCTGAGAGCGTTGCGTCCTCCAGTGAAGAGCTGACGGCAGCAGCACATCAGTCTGCTGAGGCTGCAAACCAGGTAGCAGGCTCCATTACGGAAATCGCTGCAGGTGTTACGGAGCAGTCCCATGATGCTGAAAACGCAAACAAAATTGCGGGCAGAATGGCAGAAGTTGCTATTAATATTGCGGACCGTACAGAGTCCCTTGCAAAGGATACTCACTCTGCTGTTGAGCAGGTATCCAGCGGACGTGCGTCCATTCAGCAGGTTGTCCATCACATGGATACCATCAACGAAGCAACAGAAACGGTTCAGAAATCCATCGAGCAGCTTGCTAAAGGCTCCGAGGAAATCCGTTCTATCGTTGAGCTCATCACAAGCATTGCAGAGCAGACGAACCTCCTTGCACTCAACGCTGCTATTGAGGCTGCGCGTGCAGGTGAACACGGCCGCGGATTTGCGGTTGTCGCTGATGAAGTCAGAAAACTGGAAGAGGAATCCGGCAAATCTTCCAAACAGATTGCAGACCTCGTTGCTCAGAACAATATTGACATGCAGAAGGCTGTTGAAGCCGGCAAAGCAGGTACGGACAGCGTACAGAACGGCCGCGAAGCAGTTTCTTCCGCAGACGAAGTATTCGCAAATATCAGCGGAGCTATCACAACGCTGGCAGACGGTGTCAGCGAGGTTTCTTCCAGTGTCCGTGTAATGGCTGACCAGTCTCAGGAAATGCGCCAGTCTATGGATTCCATCAAGGATATCAGCACGAAGAACTCCGAAGAGGCTCAGACTGTCTCGGCAGCAACCGAAGAGCAGTCCGCTTCCATGCAGGAAGTTGCATCTGCAAGCCGCAGCCTTGCAACGCTGGCTGATGAGCTTAAAGGCGCTGTTGATAAGTTCAGAGTTTAATACAGATAATACTAAAACATCCGTGCCCAAGTGGTACGGATGTTTTTTACCCTATTTTTAAGGAAATACTTTATCAGAGTCCTATAAGAAAAATTTGCAGGAAGGTGGTATCATATAGGTATACTCTCTTTGGGAGATGAAAAGATGCAGATTTTTCATAACGACTGGGAAGTGCCGCTGAAGGCTGAGCTTGAGCAGCCCTACTACCGCGAGCTGAGAAACTTTCTGATAGCGGAGTACCGCACGCAGAAGATTTTCCCTGATATGTATGATATTTTCAACGCGCTGCACTATACGTCGTTGGCGGATACGAAGGTAGTCATTCTGGGACAGGACCCGTACCATGAGCCGGGACAGGCTCATGGGCTGAGCTTTTCGGTGAAACCGGGAGTACCGCCTCCACCGTCGCTCATAAACATATTTAAGGAGCTTTCTACGGATTTGGGATGCACTGTGCCCAACAACGGGTGCTTAAAGCCCTGGGCAGAGCAGGGAGTGCTTCTTTTGAACACTGTGCTCACCGTACGCGCCCACAAGGCGAACTCGCACCGCGGCAAGGGCTGGGAGATATTTACGGATAAGATAATCTCCATTCTCAACGAACGGGAAAAGCCTATGGCTTTTATCCTGTGGGGACGTCCCGCGCGAATGAAAAAATCCATGATAACCAATCCAAAGCATTTTATCGTGGAATCTCCGCACCCGAGTCCATTGTCGGCGTACGCCGGATTTTTTGGAAGCCGCCCGTTTTCACGGATTAACGAGTTTCTCGTAAAAACGGGACAGAAGCCAATTGAGTGGCAACTCCCAAATATTTAAAAAATTGGGACTTTAATCGCAAAAAATAGGAAAATAGCATAGTGCCGTAAATTTGTTATGTATGATAAAATGATAAGGCACATCTCTGTGCTTTTGAGTGTTTGTTATAGAGGAAGTACCGCGAGTATTTCCCGTCGTAAGGTAAGTTTGGAGGATTTTCTTTGGTAAGGCAACTAAAACCGGAAGATCGCCGGGAGTATACGATCAAGATAATTCCGCATCAGGGCGGAAACGTGCACAGCATCAGAGTGCCTATTCGTCTTTTTAAGTACGGACTCGCGTCTCTCGCAGCCGGTGCGCTGCTCTTTTTCGGAGCAACGAGCTTTGCTACGTACAGTGCTTTCTCGGCAGCAGAGGATAAAAGCGAAATCCACGACCTGCAGCAGGTCAACTCCATGCAGCAGGAGCAGCTTTCACAGCTTGCCAAAAAGGCGAACACGCTGCAGGATCAGATGGACCAGATTCATCAGATTGAAAAGGAGTTGCAGCAGATTTCGGGAACAGTTCCTGATGAGCCTGAGGCTGATGCTTCTGTGGCAGCCCATGACGGTACAGGCGGTCCGTGGGTAAAACCTGATGTGAAAAACGTGCGTATGGCACTGGATAATATTGAAAGACGTCTTGAGAAGAGCCGTGCAAATCTTGAGACTATCCGTTCGGCACTTGCACAGCAGCAGGAGATTGCCGCAATGCATCAGCGTCTGAGCGCAGTAACACCGTCCATCTGGCCGTCAAGCGGTGACGTAAGCTCGCTCTTCGGTCTTCGCTGGGGTGGCAGTGATTTCCATCCGGGAATTGATATTGCAAATGATTACGGCACGCCGATTTACGCCGCGGCAGACGGCGTTGTAACAGAGGCCGGCTGGAACTCCGGCGGATACGGCAACATGGTTGATATCGACCATGGCAACGGAATTTGGACACGTTACGGTCACGCACAGGAAGTCGTTGTTACGGCAGGACAGACCGTCAAAAAGGGTCAGGTTATCGCATATATGGGAAGCACAGGCTTCAGCACAGGCCCTCATGTTCATTACGAGGTTCATGTGAACGGAGAAGTGGTTGACCCTTCCAGCTATATGTTCTGAGGAAAGAGGGCAGTTATCATGTTTGAGAGTATGAGAAAGCGAGTCGATAATCCCGTGGATGATATTGAGACGATTATCGGCAAATCAACGGCTATCAACGGCCAGATTGCCGGCAGCGGAAATATCCGCGTAGACGGCCGCGTAGACGGCGGTATCGCTGTTGACGGCGATGCTATTATCGGCGAATCCGGTCTTGTAAACGGTGATATCAAAGCAGGCAGCCTTGTTGTTGCAGGCTTCGTAAAGGGCAATGTAGAGACGGACGGCGCTCTCTGCATTCAGCCGTCGGGACAGCTCATAGGTGATGTCAAGGTTCGCAGCCTGAACATTCTCGATGGCGGTATCTTCAAAGGCCGCAGCGAGATGGCAGTACGCAGCCACGATGACGGCGAGCCGTCCTTGGCGTAAAAAGTAAATCAGACAGCAAAGAGGCTGTGGCAGAACGAAAAGCTCTGTCGCGGCCTCTTTTTGATTTGTGCGCTGCTGATGTGTGATAATGCAACCCGTGAACAGCTCACATTTTATTATGCCGATAAGGTCATGGAACACATGGATTCTATAATAATATTGTATACATTAGTGTGCGGATTTTAGAACAAAACAGAACAACGCTTTCGGCAGATGAAAAAGTATACAGTGAAGAATCCTTATGCATCAGCAGTCAGAATGCTGAAAATATAGGGTACAAAAGGATTTCCTATACATAAATTTAATATTAGAATGTATAAATATACAATTTTTGTATGTTTATGCGGAAAAAGCACAAGAGACTGCTCTCGAAATGAAAGCAGTCTCTTTTTATTTCTGAAAATTGAACGCTTTTCGTTGCATTGACAGAGAACTTTACGATTTTTATAATAAAAACTGCACACTACATACAGTGAGTGAGGACAAATGTATTTTATTGAG
>JAILNL010000034.1 GCA_024691625.1 Schwartzia sp. (in: firmicutes) | reverse complement strand
CCACATAGCAGAATCAGCTCCATCGGAAAACGCATCTGATGAAGCTCATTCCGGCAATATGTCCAACGGAAAAAAAGTCCGTGTGGGTTATTATCACAGCATCAATTTTTCCGAAGGAATGAGCGACACCGCAGTCAAATCAGGTTTGGCGTACGATTACCTTCAGAGAGTTTCCTATTACACCAACTGGAACTATGAGTACGTATACGGCGGCTGGTCTGATATACTGCAAATGCTCTATTCCGGTGAAATTGATGTCATGGCCGGGGTATCGAAGACCCCTGAGCGTCTTGATAAGGTTTTGTTCCCGGATTATTCCATGGGTGCGGAAAACTATTACATATATGCCAACGCTGACCACCCCCTCAGCTCGCAGGGTGTTTCTGCCATTGCAGGACATACTGTGAGCGTGAATAAAGACAGCATCATGGAAGGTCTTCTTATTGACTGGAACAAGTCCGGAAACCGTCAGATTAACATCGTAACCTACAGCGGCACCACTGCCCGCTACGAAGATTTTAACGCAAAAAAAGTTGACGCCACCGTAGACACGGATAACGCCATTCCATCTGAAAGCCGTATGATTCCGATTGCCCGAATCGGCCAGTCGGAGTATTATCTCGCCGTAAACAAAAACAGACCTGATTTATTGGCAGAGTTAAATACTGCCCTTGATAAACTGACATCCACCACGCCTTATTTCACAAAGACACTTGCCAACAATTACTTTTCCAATTTATCAGTCAGTGCCAATCTTTCTCCTGATGAGCTCAAATGGCTCACCGACCATCCGAATATCACCATAGGCTATCTGGACGATTATCTTCCTCTGTGCGATACCGATAAGAACGAAAAACCCACAGGCTGTATGACGGATATTATCAATGAAATGCTGCAGGAGCTTAAAATACAGGATAAGGTCAATTTGACGTATGTACCCTATGCTTCTTACAGCAATCTGCTTTCCGACCTCCGGCTGGGAGCAATCGATGTGGCATTTCCCATCAACAACGATGTTGCCCTCGCAGAAAAGAGCAGCATTTATCTCACTAATGAAATCATTTCCACGCCCATGTATTTAATCTACTACGGTGAATTTTCCCCTGCAAAGGGCCGTTATATCGCTGCAAAAAGAGGAAATTCCATAGCCGATATTTACATCAGAAACAACTTTCCCGACGCAGAGGCTGTATACTACGACAAGATAACGGATATGCTTGATGCTGTAGCGGCGCAGAAGGTAGACGGCTGTATTCTGAACGTATTCAGAAAAGATGCCTATCTTCTCCGTTCCTCTTATCAGGAACTAAAGGCAATGCCTCTGAAGGCGCGCGCCCATCGCAGTTTTGCGGTAAAGCACGGAAATCCGGAGCTTTTGTCCATACTGAACCGCGGAATCACCGTCATCCCCAGCGAATTTGTTTTAACAGCCACCAGTTCATACACCAGTCAGATGAACGTCCTTACCTTCAAGGATTATCTTTTGCGCCACATTACCACAGTCATGACTGTTTCAGGCTTCATTATCGCACTCTTCAGCGTGCTTGCCGCTTACAGCTTCACTATGCGCAGGACGCGCAAAAGGATAGATTACATAGCGCATCACGACAGCCTCACAGGGCTTTTTAACCGCCTCAGCTTTAATGAGGCCCTTCCCGAATTGGAGAAAAAAAGGTCCACCGGCGACATCATAGTCGTCGCCATGGACCTGAATGACCTGAAACGTATAAACGACGGACTGGGCCATGAAGCCGGAGATGAAATCCTGAAAGGTGCCTCCGACTGCATGAAGCGGATACTTGACCGTCACGGAAACGTATACAGATTCGGCGGCGATGAATTTATGGCCGTCCTGTTTAATGACACAGAAAACTGGCCTGACATTCTGACGCGCCTGAAAAATGCCTTCAGTTCATGGGAAGGCGCACATGTAAAGAAACTGACCGTTGCCGTGGGTGCAGCCCAAAGCAGCGGCAATTCCTTCGAAAGCATTAACGAAATGATTGCGGCGGCTGACCAGGAAATGTACAAGGATAAAGCCGCCTACTATGAGAGAACGGGTATCGACAGGAGAAGATAATCCTTATTATTCCGCCTGCATATCTTCAAAACACCAATGATACAGTGATTCCGCCCGTGATACCCTGTAAACTCAATATGAAAAAGGTCAATTCTTATTCACGCGAAAAATTTTGTAATGAGGTCCGTGAGCGCTTCCTGGTCGGCGGCTGCCATAAATTCTCTTGCAGAGTGCATGGCAAGGATTGGCACGCCTATATCCTGCCCTCTGAGACAGAGGTTCGCCGACACCATGGAGCCAAGCGTAGAGCCGCCCGGAATATCTGAGCGGTTCACATACGTCTGATACGGCGCAAATGCTTCGTCCGCCAGCGCCTTGACTACTGCCTGCGCCTCAGCGTCACCTACATACGCCTGACTTGCCGCCTGTTTTATAGCGAAGCCCTCTCCCAGCTTCGGACGGTTTGTAGGGTCAGCCTTTCCCATATAATTCGGGTGAAGACCGTGCGCCACGTCCACAGACAGCAAAAAGCCCTGTGCAATGTCGCGGGTGCGTTCCTCTTCCCGCCCAAGGCTTTCGTAAACTTTCCGAAGCAGCTCATCAAGCAGCGATGAATTTGCGCCCTGTTTCGTGCGGCTGCCCACTTCCTCGTTGTCGAACAGAGCAGCAACGGCAGTTCCGCACTCCGTACGCGCGTCCAAAAGCGCATCCACGCAGGCCTTTACCGAGGTGAGATTGTCCAGCCGCGGCGCCGAGATAAATTCCTCTTCAAATCCCAGCACGCACGGCTCTTCGCAGGAATACACGGTCATGTCATAAGAAAGGATTTCCTCCGCACTGCAGCCCAGCTCTTTTGCGAGCTGCTCAAGGAAAAACGTTTCTGAAATCTCTTCGCCGTTAAGCGCGGCAATCGGAAGAAGCTCCGTCTGACGGTTCAGCGTTTCGCCCTCATTGACCTTTCGGTTCATATGAATGGCAAGACGCGGAATCGTCACAAGAGGCCGGCCGAAGTCCACAAAACGCGTTACAGGGTGAAAAGCGTCCTCTCCGCGAAGAGCCACGCTTCCTGCCAGCGACAGCGGGCGGTCAAGCCAGCTGGACTGTATGAGTCCTCCGTATGGCTCCACGTTCAGCATGACGCAGCCGCCTTCCTTTATCTCAGGCGACGGCTTTATGCGAAAGCCCGGAAAATCCGTATGCGCCGCCGCGATACGCAGCATTCCCTTTTTCTTCCCGATACGAAATGCCATGAGCGCGCTGCCGAACACGCTTACAAAATAAGCGCCGCCCGCTTTGAGCTTCCATGGTTCGCCCCACACAAGCTCCTGAAACTTTGCCGCCTTCAGTATTTTTTCTGCGGCCATTACCGTGTGATACGGCGACGTACTTTCCTTTATGAATGCAAGAAATTCCTGTGTGTTCATCGGTTCAGTTCCACTCCACGTCATACAGCTCGCCGAAGCTGCATTTCTGCGCCACGTATGCGTCTGCTTCGCCTTCGTCGTAGCAGCCCGTGTCGACAATTCCTGTCATGAAATACGTGATTGTGATTCCTTTATCTCCACCTGAATCAATGCCCACAATCTGTCCTTTTACATTCACCATGTCTCCGCAGTTGATTTTCCCTATAAGAGCCATGCGGTAATCATTCTCTGTGGGATATTTTCCTTCCCAATCCTTATTGGAGTAAGTTCTTTCAGCGTACCCCGTGACTTCCATTGATGTTCCGAACATTTAGATTCCTCCTATTCTTTCATACATTACAGTAATTATAACGCAGTTGTTTAAATTTTTCTTTTGAAAAAAGAAAAATCTTCCAATTAGCGT
>JAILNL010000015.1 GCA_024691625.1 Schwartzia sp. (in: firmicutes) | reverse complement strand
TACGGTCGAGCTCTGTTTCCTCACCCTCAATAGTAAGGTTGATTTCTTTCTCCAATTCCTTCGTGAGGTCACGGACCATACGCGGGAAACGGTTAAATACCTGTCCGACAGGGACCATGCGGACTTTCATGACGACCGTCTGCAAATCTGTCGTTACGCGGTCCATCTGCTCAAGCGTTTCAGTGAGCTCAGTAAGACGGTGCGTAATACCAATCTGCTCGAGACGAACCTTATTTATAACAAGCTCTCCAACAAGATTCAGCAGGTTATCAAGTTTGTCAATATCAACACGGACTGACTGACCGCCCTTAGCCGGTTTCTTTTCCGGTCCTTTTGCAGGAGCAGCTGCTGCTTTCTTCGGTGCAGCCGCAGGAGCTGCTTTAGGCGCAGCAGGTGCAGCGGGGGCTGCCGCTGCCGCAGCAGGTGCAGCAGCAGGAGTCGGAGCCTTTGCCGCTGCTTCCTGAGCCTTAAGCTCTTCAGCAACATCAGTGATTACTACCTTATCAACTTCTGAAATCGTCATGAGATTTTCTTCGATTGCAGAAGGCTCTGCATCCGTAACAAAAACGATATCAAAAGAATGCTCAAATTTCTCCTGCTCAAGATCCTCAGCAGGAGGAACAGATTTCACTACATCGCCGAGCTGATCCAGCGAATTCATGACCATATACGAACGTGCGGATTTTAATACGCAGCTTTCAGTAAGTGCTACATTGATGTGAAGCACACGCATTCCGCTGTCAAGAGCCTGTTTGATAACGTCTTTGTCCGTATCGTCGTATTCAATCGACGGTGCAGCAGGCGCAGCCGCAGCAGCAGGTGCCGCAGCAGCTTCAGCAGCAGGCGCTGCCGCAGGTGCAGCCTCACCCTTCACCATTGCACTGAGTTTAGCCGCGATCTCACTTACATCGACAACGTCCTCAGGTCCGCCCTCTCCAACGCTTTCAACCATCTGCTCAAGTGAATCTACGCATTTGAAAAGAGTATCGACAATATCCTCAGAAACCTTCAGCTGTTCCTTACGGAGCATATCAAGGAGGTTCTCCGTGTCATGCGTAAGTTCTGCTATTTTTGTATATCCCATAGTAGCGGACATGCCCTTAATGGTATGTGCGTTTCGGAAGATATCATTCAGGATAGACAAGTCCTCAGGATCGTTCTCCAATCCGAGCAACCCGTCATTCAGCGACTGCAAATGTTCACGTGATTCTTCCAAAAACATCTCCATGTACTGATTGGTGTCCATTTCTATTCCCCCTATTTCTGTCCTTAGTTTTTAACTGCTCTCACAATAGCCGGTGCTACTTCCTGAAGCGGAAGAACTTCATCTGCTATTCCCTGGTCTACAACAGCTTTCGGCATTCCGTAAACCACACAGGTACTTTCATGCTCGGCTATTATATAGCCTCCGGCCTGTTTGATTTCTTTCATACCGACAGCACCATCCTGCCCCATTCCGGTCAAAATGACCGAAACCACATCAGTCCCAAATTGGACTGCTGACTTGAATAAAACATCTGCCGCCGGACGAAGCGTTCCGAGAGGCGGGTCCTGATTGAGTACAATCTCACGTCCCTGTGAACATGGCATTACCGTCATATGATAATTTCCCGGCGCTATATAAACATGTCCTGCCTCTATGATATCATGATTTTCAGCTTCTTTCACGGAAATTTGGCAAATTTCGTTTAGCCTGTCCGACAATGATTTTGTAAATCCCGGAGGCATATGCTGAACAATCAAGACCCCGCACGGCAGATCCTTTGGAAGTCCTGCCACAACGGTTTGAAGCGCTTTCGGCCCACCTGTAGAAGTACCCAGCACAACTATCTTCTTTCTTGGGTCTGACCCGCTCGAAGGCCGCGGTACTGCAGCAGAAGTAATTGTAGACCGTGCAGTCTGCGTAGGCATTGACTGCGCCTGTCTCGGTGTGAAGCAGGGCTTTCGCAGCGGAAAATCTGTTTTCCGTGAAGCCTCTTCTCTCTTCCCCGCCGAAACTATAGGACAAGTTCTCTTTTTAATTTTTACTGAGGCAGCTGCCCGGCACTTTGTCAGGATTTCCATCTCAATGGTGTCAATCGCTGATACCGAACCGCCGCTCTTATTAATAAAATCAACAGCTCCGAGGCTCAAAGCCCGGATTGTAGCGTCCGTTCCTTCCTTTGTCATGCTGCTGCACATGACTACCGGAAGCGGACACTCCTTCATGATAATCTCAAGTGCCTGAAGTCCATCCATGACCGGCATGTTGACATCCAGTGTCAAGAGGTCAGGATTGTATTTCTTGACCTTCTCTATAGCGTCTTTACCGTTTCGCGCGGTATCGACGAGCTCAAAATCCGGCTGTTTCTTGAACATGTCGGACAGAACCATACGCATGAATGCGGAATCATCCGCTACAAGTACTCGAATCATGTTTCCTGCACCCCTGTCAAGTTAAGCCCCTTCGCAAGTTCTTTTCTTTGTAACTCAAAAATGAAGTGCACCAGACGATTTCGGATAGGACGTGTAAGATCGAGCATTCTCACACCAACCTGATAAATTTTACGTTTCGGCTCGAGCTCTATTTCCGTGCATCTCTGCACAACTCCCATTACCTGAAGAGTCCCTATGTCAGGAAGATTATGCAGCTCCATGATGACCTGCCGCTCCAGCGGAACCTTCTTGTCTGAGACAAACGCCAGACCACTGCCGCTTAAATCAATAAGATTTGTCATCTTCGGCGGGTCAAATCCTCCCTCATCATTCATTATCTGAACCGAAAGGGGAAGGCTGACCTTTACACGAACAAATTGGCGGTTCTGGTAGCGCTGAAGTATCTCAGGTTTTGTAATCCACCAGCAAGGGACATTATTCAACATCCCTTTCTTCTTGAAAACCGAGAAAAAGCGGAACTGGCTGTGCTCCAAAAGAACAGCACCGTACAGATGTGCACCGTCCGGCGGAATGATTGGAACTCTTTTTGAGTCCATAGGCATAGCAACAATCATTTCCGAGGACTGTATATCTTCTATACGGCTCGAATATGATTCATCACTGTCCATATAGAAGGAAAGCCTTTGTCCTATTTTAAGAATTTTTTCGGCTTTCTCTGTATCATTGTTCATGCTTCCCCTCCTTCCCTATTTACCGTTGGATTTCAACAGCTTCTGCAAAAAACCTCTCCACCCAAGGTTAATGGATTTTTTTCCTCCATAAAGAATTCCCTGCGCGACCGCATGAACGCACCTTGCCGCAAGCGTATTCGGGTACGCAATCAAGAGAGGTGCCTGCTTTTTTACCGCGTTCATTACATTGCGGTCCTCGTATATATATCCAAGCGAAGGAAGACGCATTGACAGGAATCTTTCCGCTGTCCGTCTCAGCTTCGCTGTAACATCCTGGCCTTCCCTTTCGTCATATATCCGGTTTACGACCAGCTTCATGTTTTTAATCCTCGCATGCGTGTTATATGCCTTCATGACCGCATACGCATCAGTCAAAGCTGTAGGTTCAGGAGTCGTAACAAGAACAACTTCATCTGCAGCCAAAATAAACTCAATTACATTTTGACCTAAACCAGCGCCTGTGTCAATCAAAATCACATCTGCAATGTCTCCGCAAGCACCAAGTTTTTCCAAAAGTATCTGTCTTTCGGCCGGTGTAAACTCAACAGCACGCTCAATTGCAGAGCCTCCGGAGATATAATTTACGCCGTATGGCCCGTGCACAATAACATCATCAAGCGTAATATCGTTCTGCAGAAGATGCATCAAATGATGTTTCGAAACAGTTCCCAGTACAACATCCACATTTGCCATTCCAAAATCAGCATCGATGACAAGCACCCGTTTGCCTTCCATACTCATCGCAATTGCAAGGTTTACGGTAAGATTTGTCTTACCGACACCGCCTTTGCCGCTTGTAACCGCAACAATACGTGCACCTTTATCGTGTACCGCCTTTTGAAAATTCCGCTGTTCTACCCCTATTACATGGCTTACTGCTGTCGGCTGTGCAAACGGCTGAGCAACATATGGAACACCCGGCTTCCGTGCAGTTATAGGAGAAACAGTCACTCCCGACTGCACAGCGGGCTGTGCATTTATCTTCTGCGGAGCCGTGCCTGAGGAATAACCCGAATATACCATGGGATTTCTCACCGGTTCACCTGATACACCGGAAGCCTGCTTTGGCTGCATCCAGTAGAACGGAGGCTGTGTGCAGGCTGCGGACGTACCCTGCTGTGAAGTCTGACGGACGGTCTGATTTGGCTGCAAAAATACCTGCCCTGAGCTTTGTTTCGGAGCTTCATATTCAGTTTTGTCCTGTACAAGCTTTCGGAGGCTTGCCGCCTGATCATCCATATCGTTTTACCTCAGTAAAAGTTTTGCTAATGCTTCAGGTTTTGCCGGTTCAATATCATCCGGCACGCTCTGTCCGTTCGTCAGATACGAAAGGGCAACGCGGCGGTCATACAGAAGGTTGACAACAAATCCCATGCTGTCTGTCTCATCTGTCTTTGTGAAAATGACTCTGTCCGGCTTGCATATGGAGAAGCGGTCCATTATAGCTTCAGCATCCCGTTCTTTAGTCGTCGCACTCATTACGAGATGCTTTTCTATGGACGGGTCTACTGCCAGGAATTCCTTAAGCTCCTGCATCTGATAATCATTATTCTGACTGCGTCCTGCCGTGTCTATCAAAATAAGCTGTTTGCCTTTATGCTTTCTGAGTGCCGGCTTAAGCTCCGCTGCCGAGTAAACAATCTCAAGAGGAAGCCCTATTATATCTGAATATGTTTTTAGCTGATCGACCGCGGAAATACGATAAGTATCTGCCGTAATAAGTGCTACATTGACTCCGCGCTCGAGAACAAACCTCGCTGCAATCTTCGCGATTGTTGTCGTTTTTCCGACACCTGTCGTTCCGATAAGAGCTACAATCTTAGGCCGGCCATCTTTCAGACCGATACCGTCTCCTGTCTTTATTGAGGAATGAAGATACTCGCTGAGGGCTTTCATCGCCTCGTCAGAATCCTTTGGGGCAAGAAGTGCTGCCGGTGAAATCTTTCTGATTACATCCTGCATGACCTGCTCATTGAGAGCCTGCTCCTTGAGGGCATCCTGCAGCGTAACAATTTCATTCTCAGCATGCGTCTGGCCCATAACCTGTTTGAGCATGAGACGCATCTGCGCAAGCTCGTCTTCCAAAGCCTGTATCTTCTCTTCGCCCTTATCCACCTGGGGTTCCGGCTGCACAGCAGGCTTTACTGCCTCCGGTTCAGGTTTGACAATATGCGGCTTGACCTCCTCCTGAGGTGCTGCCGCAGGTTCAGCTTCAAAGGGTACCGGAACAGGACCCTGCACAAATGCCTGCTGAACCGGCTCCTGCTGATACAACGGCTGTTCAGGCACTGCCGCATAATCCTGTGTATCATAAGCCACTGCAGATGCAGACTGAACCGGCATAGTGCGGCCCACCGCACGAAGCGGACGAACCGGCTCTATGGGCTCCATATTACTCAATGTCCTTGTCTCCATAGAACGCGGTTCCATTGGAACAAATCCGACATTCTCTTCAGGAGCCATATATCCCATATCCATGTTCTTAGCAGAGGCCTGCGTCATATTGTCCATCAGCTCGGCTGAAGTACGTGCCAGAGAAACCCCCTCCGCTGTTCCTGCAGTCTTATACTGTGCAAGCACTTGACGCGGTGCCTGCTTTGACGTCATCTGAACAGCCGATACCGCGCGTGAATTTCTTGATGAACGCGAGGAACGGGAAGAACGTGCCGGAGCTGCCGGGCGGATAGGCGCCTCAATTCTTGAAACCGTCGGAGCCTTTGCCTTCGATCTCTTTGGTGTATCTTCAAGAGCAGCGGTTACCTCGACTACCTCCTTGCTTCTGTATCCCAGGAACCCACCCTGACGATACCGCTTTGTATGAAGGATGACCGCATCACGCCCCATCTCATCTTTTACCATAGCCATTGCCTCTTTAAGGTCTGCGGCTTTAAATACTTTTACACGCAATTATACTTTCACCACCCCAAGAATCTGAAGCTCTACGCTCTGCTCAATCTCAGCATGAGAGAGAACGATGATGCCTTGTATCGAGCGTTCTACCAAATTGTGGAAATACGGGCGCACCGCCGGACTCGTAAGAACGATTGGCTGATACCCCATATTAGTAAGCTTTGTAAGCTCTGTATTAAGCGCTGTAAGCAGTCTCTGCATGACATCCGGCTCCATGCTTACATAAGAACCGCGGTCGGTTCTCTGAACAGCGCCTGCAATGCGGTTCTCGATTGCAGGATCGAGCGTAATGCACGGAATGACATTGTTTTGCAGATTCTGCTGTGTAATCTGACGCGCCATGGCGTGACGGACATATTCGGTAAGAATATCCGTGTCCTTTGTAGCCCGTCCGTAATCTGCAAGCACTTCGAAAATAGTACCCATATCGCGGATAGAAATGCGTTCCCGCAAAAGATTGGACAATACCTTCTGGATCTCGCCTACATTCATAAGCTCCGGAATGACCTCGTCCACCAGAGACGGATTTGTCTTCTTGAGGTTCTCCACAAGATCCTGTGTCTCCTTACGTCCGAGAATCTCGTCCGCATGAGCCTTAATAACCTCAGTGAGATGCGTAGCAAGAACGGATACCGCATCAACAACCGTATATCCGTTAAGCTCTGCCTGCTCGCGCTGAGTTTCTGCAATCCAGAGTGCCGGAAGGCCGAAAGCCGGCTCCGTTGTCTCAATTCCGGGAACCTCT
>JAILNL010000207.1 GCA_024691625.1 Schwartzia sp. (in: firmicutes) | reverse complement strand
TAGATGCTATGCGTGAGGCGATTGATGCAGGTGTTACCGTTGTCGGTGAGAATCGAGTTCAGGAGGCTGTGGAAAAGCACGGCAAGCTGGACCGCGATGTGACATGGCATCTTATCGGCCATTTGCAGACGAATAAAGTAAAACAGGCTGTGCGCAATTTTGACCTTATTCATTCTGTAGACAGTGAGCACCTGCTTGATGCCATTGATGCGGCTGCAGATAAAATACATAAGGTTCAGGATATACTTATTCAGGTCAATCTTGCAAAGGAAGACAGCAAGTTCGGCATTTACAAAGAGGATTTGCCGTTCCTTCTGCAGAAAGCAGACAGAATGCAGCATGTCCATCTCATGGGCCTCATGTGTATTGCGCCTAATTACGAAGATGTAGAGGAATGCCGGCCCCTGTTCCGTGAAATGCGTGAGATATTCGATCAGCTTCAGATGCTGCCGCTTATGAATTCCGAAATGAAATGGCTTTCTATGGGAATGACGCATGATTAGCGGATTGCCATTGAAGAAGGGTCAAACCTTGTGCGCATCGGTACGGCAATTTTCGGACCGAGACAGTACTGAGTCTGTAAAAAGCCGTAGTATATTGATAAAATTCAGATAAATACGCTATAATAATAGGATAAATTAATATTCGTAAAGTATTAGTAAAACGGACGAAAAATAACTGGACTAAATACAGGCAGAGGAGGAAGTATTATGGGTATCATTGATAAGGTTTGTGGAAAAATCGGTCTTGTAGACCCGGAGCATGAGGAAATAAAAGACACTGAGAACACAGAGGAGCTTGATGAGCAGGAGAAGGCTTATTTCGAGCCCATGAAGCCGCAGGCACAGCACACGGATAATGTGGTAAGCCTTCAGGATGCTGCTGCAGGTATCGGACGTGCGTCGCGCATGAAGGTCATCGTTATTGAGCCGCGCTCCTTTGATGATGTTCAGCAGGTCGCAAACGCGCTGAAAGAGAAACGTCCGGTTCTTATCAATTTTGAAAAGACTGATGCGGACGATGCAAAGCGTATCATCGACTTTATCAGCGGTACGACATATGCTATTTCAGGCGACATCAAAAAGGTTGGCAAGAATGTTTTTCTTTGTGCGCCGAGCAATGTAAACGTTGATTATTCACAGGATCGCAGCAATCCTATGGATATGTCCTGGATAAAAAAATAAGCGGGGGAAATAGTTGATGGATAAGGTACAGACGATTGGTTTTATCGGCGGCGGAATGATGGCGGGTGCTATTCTTGACGGCATGGTTCACCGCATGAAGAAAAATCCGGCAGAGCTTTTCGTTTCAGAGTGTCGTCAGGAGCGCTGTTGTGAGCTTAATGCATTGTATGGTGTTACGGCGAAAACCACGGCGGACTCTTTCATAGGCAAAGTCGATGCGGTGCTTTTTGCGGTAAAACCCCAGGCGCTGGATGCGGCACTTGAGGAAATTGCACCGAAGGTAAAACCGGGCGCACGTATTATATCCATCGTTGCGGGCGTGCCTGTCGCACGTTTTGAAAAGGCTTTCCCGGGCCATCCGATTGTTCGCGTAATGCCCAATACGCCGCTTTCCGTCGGCGAGGGTATGTCTGCGTACACGCTGAATGCTGCGGCAGAGGCTGTGTCTGATACAACCGCTGAAGAGATTTTTTCCTCCTGCGGCAGGGCGGTAAAGGTTACGGAGTCCTTGATGGATGCCGTGACAGGTCTTTCGGGAAGCGGCCCCGCGTATGCTTTCCTGATGATTGATGCATTGTCGGACGGCGGTGTTATGGCAGGCCTTCCGCGTGATAATGCGCGTATTATGGCGGCTCAGACACTTCTTGGAGCTGCAAAAATGGTTCTTGAAACAGAGAAACATCCGGATGTTCTGCGTGATGCCGTGACCTCTCCGGCAGGAACGACTATAGCAGGCGTTCGTGTCATGGAGCAGCAGGGAGTACGCGGTGCGCTTATAGATGCAGTCATGGCTGCAACTAAACGCTCTGAAGAACTGGGGAAACTGAAATGACAACAGCACGTGAGCGTATCCTTCGTTATTACAAGGGAACGGAAGGAGAAGCCGTTTCGGTTCAGCTTGTAGACCTTGCTGAGCAGGCTGTGCGGACACAGAAATTTCGGCTGACACCTTTTCTTGACCCTTACGGAGTTGAGATTGCCGAGACTGTGGCTGCAAGCTATGATGGACTGACAGTGCAGTACGACGGAGGCTATCCCGGTGCAGAGCGTCAGCGTGCAATGTTTACGCATGACGCATTTGGCGGTAAGCCGTCCTTTGATATTGCGGTGATAAAGGCAGAATGGAAAAGCGATTTCTGTTACCTTACGCACCGTGATGTGCTTGGGGCACTGATGGGGCTCGGAATAGAGCGTGATACGCTGGGAGACCTTCTGGTATCGTCAGGCACTGCAAGGATTTTGACTACGAAGCAGATGGCTGAGTTTCTGCTTGCTAATCTCACGCAGATTGGTTCGGCGGCTGTCCATTGTGAACCGGATGAGCTGTCGGCAATCGCGCCAAGGGAAGAGCGGACAAAGGATATTACAGCTACTGTCGCGTCCCTGCGTGTGGATTCGGTGGCAGCGGCGGGCTTTGGAATGTCGAGAAGCCGTGCGGCAGCAGATATAGAAGCGGATAAACTGAAGCTTAATTGGCAGTCTGTCAAGAACGCCTCTGTAACCGTCGGAGAGGGAGATATCCTTTCGCTTCGCGGACGGGGACGTGTAGAAATCGTAGAAGTACGCGGAAAGACTAAAAAAGGACGCGTCGGCGTATCGCTGAAGCGCTATATTTGAGGGGGTCATGCCAATGATTACACCATCCGATATACATAATCAGGAATTTAAACGCGGATTTCGGGGATACGATGCGGAAGAGGTCGATGATTTTCTCGACAGGATTGTGAATGATTACGAAACAATGTTTCGTGAGAATCAGCAGCTGAAGGATGAAATCGAACTCAACAAAAAGAAAATAGAGCAGTATCAGGAGCTTGAGAACAACCTGCAGGAAACGCTTCTTGTGACTAAAAAAACAGCTGAAGAGGTCATGCAGAACGCAAAGCTCCGTGCTGCGGAAATACGCGATGCTGCAATCAAGGAATGCGAGAATATGAAGCTTCGCGCACAGATGGAGCTTTCAAAGCAGCAGGCCTCGGTTCAGGATGATGTGCGCCGCGAGGAAGCGAAGTACGATGCCGTCCTGCAGCGTCAGAGACAGTTTCTCATAAAAATCAAGTCGCTTCTCCGTACAGAGCTTGAGCTTCTCGAGGAGGATGGTGTACGTCAGGCTATAGGCGCTCTTGATGAAATGACGGACGAGGAAATACAGGAAGAACCTCAGAGTGAGGATAACGGACAGCGTCCGCTTCCGTGGCAGCAGTAATAGACAAAAAATAATTCCGGCGAAGCGGCAGAGTGCGAAACTTCACAGAAGCACATAGCCGGTTCGGCGGCAATGGATAAAGGGGCAAGAATCAACTTGTTTTGGCTGATTGTAATTGCACTGATTGTTATTGACCAGGCAGTCAAGTTCATGATAATGACATCCATGGATATCGGTCATTCCGTGCCCGTAGTACCGGGCATTTTTCATATTACATACATACAGAATCCGGGTGCTGCCTTTGGCATTCTTGCTGACCAGCGCTGGATTTTTATTTGTGCCGGTGTGCTGATTATCGGGGTAGGGCTGTTTTTTTACCGTCGTCTCCAACAGGAAGGTATGCTGGTTTATTACGGTTCCTCTCTGCTTTTGGGCGGAGCGGCATCGAACCTTATCGACCGTATTTGGCTCGGAAAGGTTATAGATTTCTTTGATTTTCGTATCTGGCCGGTATTTAATACGGCAGATATTGCTATATGCGTAGGCGTAGCATTTATCATGTATGCGCTGCTGCGTGAGGAATGGAAGGAGGCACATCAGTCCTGATGGAAAAATTTGAATATACGGCGGATAAGACCGGAACAAGGCTGGATGTTTTCCTTTCAGAGATGCAGCCGGAGCTTTCCCGCTCCCATATACAGAAGGTTATCGAGGACGGCGGCGCGCTTGTAAACGGAAAGCAGGAAAAAAGCCGCACGAAACTGAAAGAGGGAGACACGGTTACCTTCACGCTTCCGGACCCCGTATCTGTAGATATTCTTCCTGAGGATATTCCTTTGGATATTCTTTATGAGGACCATGACGTAATTGTTGTAAACAAGGCACGCGGCATGGTTGTGCATCCTGCGGCAGGAGTATCAAGCGGCACGCTTGTAAACGCTCTCATGCACCACTGCGAAGACCTTTCAGGGATAAACGGCGCCGTCCGGCCCGGAATAGTTCACAGACTGGATAAGGATACCTCCGGTGTAATGATAGCTGCGAAGAATGACGCGGCACACATAGAGCTGGCGGAGCAGATAAGAATAAAGAGTGCTCACCGTGTATACTGGGCGATTGTCTGCGGCAATATAGTTGAGGAAACAGGAACAATTCACGGTGCCATAGGCCGCAGCCCGAAGGACCGTCAGAAGATGGCCGTTGTTCTGCATAACGGAAAAGATGCCACTACAAAGTTCAGGGTACTTGAACGATATGGTGATTACACTCTTGTGGAGTGCCGGCTTTTGACGGGACGCACGCATCAGATACGTGTGCATATGGCATATATCGGTCATCCTGTTCTGGGAGACCCGAAATACGGTCCGAAAAAATGTCCGTTTGCCATAAATGGGCAGGCACTGCATTCCGCTGAGCTTACCTTTGAGCATCCTGTATTGAAGAAGGAAATGACCTTTAAGGCCCCTGTGCCGGAGGATATGCAGCACATACTTGATGTGCTGAGGAAAAGGCAGAAAAACGCATAATAAAACAGACAGGAGTGGAAGATCATGACAGAACTTATCGATAAGACTATGCTTATGGACGGAGATGCCATTCGTCGCGCACTCACCCGTATTTCACATGAAATTGTTGAGAAAAACAAAGGGATTGAAGACCTTGTGCTCGTCGGTATTCGTACACGCGGAGTTCCTATTGCGGAGCGTATCGCTGATGAAATCGAAAAAATCGAGGGAAAACGTCCGCTGGTCGGAGTTCTCGACATTACTCTCTACAGAGATGATCTTTCCACAATGGCTTATCAGCCTGTTCTGAAATCAACGCAGATTCCCGGAGACATCAGTGGGAAAACTGTAGTTCTTACTGATGATGTGCTCTACACGGGGCGCACGATTCGCGCTGCGCTTGATGCCCTGATTGATATGGGACGTCCTCATATCATACAGCTTGCAGTACTCATTGACCGCGGTCACCGTGAGCTTCCAATCCGTGCGGACTATGTTGGTAAAAATGTACCTACTTCGGCACATGAAACCATAAGTGTCGAGCTCAATGAGCTTGATGGCGACGAGAAGGTCATGCTGAAGGAAATTAAATCTTAACAAGACAGAGAAAAAAAGCTCACGTCTTCGAATTTATCGGGGACGTGAGCTTTTCTTTATTTTTCTTGTTCCTGCAGGAGAATACTCTGCAGCGTTTTTTCGTCTGGGGTACGGTACAGAGTCTTTTGATTTGTAAAGATGACAAATCCCGGTTTTGAGCCTGAGGGCTTTTTGACATAGCGGCAGAGCGTATAGTCTACCGGAATATTAGAAGAGCCGGAAGCCTGACTGAAATGCGCGGCAAGGTCAGCGGCCAGAAGAAGAGTTTCTTCTGTGGGCTTAGCACCCTCTGTACGCAGAATGACATGAGAGCCGGGAATATCCTTTGTGTGCAGCCAGATGTCATCACGGTCAGCGGTCTTGAAGGTAAGACGGTCATTCTGGTAGTTGTTCTTTCCAACCAGAATTTCGCTGCCGTCGGGCGCCTTAAACAAAAAGGGCTTGGAGGGCTGCAGAGAAGGTTTTTTCTTCTTTGGGGCTTTTATATATCCCTGTGCCGTAAGCTCTGATTTGATATCCTGCAGCTCGGCAAGACTGGAGGAAACCTCAAGAGAAGCCTCAATGCTTCCAAGATATTTTATGGATTCCTCGCATGAAGCAATCTGCTCGGAGAGCAGTGAACGCGCACGTTTCAGCTTGTTGTACTTATGATAGTATGCCTGTATATTTTCCGTGACCGTGAGACGCTGGTCAAGAGATATGGTGATGGAAGCACCGTCAGAGGAATAGATGTCAGGAACGGTGATTTCAGCATCCTCTCTGTCCTTTAGCTGATATTGATATGTCATAAGGTTATCTGCCTTTATTCTGAAATCCTCTGCATTATCTGCTTCCTCTGCTTCTCTGTGCAGCTTTACCAGCTTGTTCTCAGCACGCGTCAGTTCTATGTGTACGAGCTTTTTGAGCGGCTCCTTGTCCTGGGGCACGAAGCTGCCGAGAATGGAGGTAGCACGGGCAAGCATGGCATCAACGGAAGGGAAAAACTCAAGCTCGTCCTCCGGGAAGTAATGAAGTGTGTAAGAGGACATTGCCTTGAGCTTGTTTTTTTCACCGCGAACCAGACATGCCTTTGATTCAGGGTCATTGAGAGAACGCACGGTTTCAGTAATCGCCTGCTCAATAGAGGCATAATCGGCATCGTCCAGTGAGGAGATTTGAGCATTTGCAGAAAGACCGGCACAATAAGCAACTTCCTTTGAGGTAACAGGACCGAACCCAAGGCAGACACTGCTGAGTGCCTGTGCCAGTTTCATATCAGGAAGCCCTTTGAGTCTTTCTGTGACGTTGGACGGAGTGACGATTGTTACATCACATTTGTCCTGAGAAGGAGGTGCTTCATAGGCTTCACCGGGAAGAACTTCGCGCACACGGCTGCTGTTTGCGCCGACCTTTCGGAGAGAATCTGTTATTATTCCGTCCTGCACCAGTATGAGATTGCTGTATTTGCCCATAAGCTCACAGACGAGTGTTTTTGTGACTATTCGTCCGCCTGCGCCTACAACGTCAATATCGAGAGCAATGATGCGGTCAAGTCCGTGCTGGCGTACCTGCGCGATACGTCCCGTTTCTATCTGCTTGCGTAGAACCATACAAAAGGTAGGAGGTTCCGCGGGACTTTCAAGGGGAGTCTCCAACCGATAAAGAATAGGGTTCTGCGGCTGTATTGAAATATAGAGAAGCTGGTTTGAGCCGGGCTGACGAACGGAAAACGTCAGCGTCTGTTTGTTTGGCTGTGTTATTTTATCTATCCGCCCGCCGGAGAGTGATTTATTAAGCTCTATCACAAGGCGGCGCATTGAAAAGCCGTCAAGACTCATAAGATGACCTCATTTCAAAATGATTTACTCTAGTATATATCATGGAAGGAAAAATGTGAAAAAAATCTTGCCCATACAGGCTGTTTGGTATATACTTTTTTGAGGTAAAACCGTATTTTGAAATTCAAGGAAACGCTGATTAAATGAAGTCGTCCGGATTGATGCAGATGGTGCGTCCCTCCCGAGGCGACAAACCGCAGGCATAGCGGTGCTATGCTGAGGATTTGTCAACACAGGGAGGACACACAAGATGCATTAAAATGGGCTGCTGAATTAATCAGTGATTCCTAAAATAGAGGATGGTGAGAAAGATGGACGGAGATCACCCTGATTTATGTTGGTATCATATAATTACAAATCGCAGGGAACGCTGCCATTTTCTCAGCATTTTTAATGAGATGTGGGAGCGCTTTTGAGCTGTGCCTCTTTAGCGCTTTTTTGAGCCCGTTCCCTGCAGGGAAGGGGTTTTTTCTATGCTCAGAATACTGAAATCCCATGAGAGCGGACGGCTCGAGGAACTGAGCCTGGAGACTCTCGAAAAGGGAGCATGGATCAATATTATTGATCCGACACCGTATGAACTTAAGGTCGTCGGTGAACTTACGGAGGTCGAACCTGACTTCCTGCGTTCCGCATTGGATGATGAGGAGCGCTCCCATACAGATGTCGAGGACAATTCAATCATGGTCCTGACCAATGTTCCGGTCATGCGTTCGTATGACAGCTATGATACACTGCCTTTGGCTCTTATTTTGACAAAGGAGTATATCATTACGGTCTGCCTGGAGGAAACTCCGGTGCTGTCCGAGTTTAACGAGCGGACTGCAAAGCTTTTCCGCACGTTCAAAAAGACACGTTTTCTGTTCCAGATACTATATAAATCCGCAACATTCTATCTGCGTTACCTTCGTCAGATAAGCAAGCTCTCCGATGAAATTGAGCATATGCTTCGGGATTCCATGCGTAACAAGGATATTATGCGTCTTTTGGAGCTGCAGAAAGGTCTGACGTACTTTAACGCGGCTCTGCGTTCTGACGGTGCAGTTTTGGATAAGCTGCTGCGTCTCCGCACGAATCCTGCAACTCAGGCGGTACTTAAGATGTATGAAGAGGATGAGGACCTTCTGGAGGATGTAATAATCGAGAATAAGCAGGCCCGCGAGATGGTTGAGATGTACAGCAAGATTCTCGCGCGAATGGCGGATACGTTCTCGTCTATTATCTCCAATAACCAGAACCTCGTTATGAAATTCCTCGCTGCTATGACGATTATTCTGGCCATACCGACGGTAATATCGAGCTTTTTCGGTATGAATGTTCCGGTTCCTCTGGCATCCAGCGCCGACGCGTTTCTTGTGATTGCCGGTCTTTCGGTTTCAATTGCCGGATTCATGGCATTTGTGCTTTGGCGTCACAATATGTTTTGATGAAAGGGACGTTTTTATATGGGCGTTATGCTTGAAGCAAGACTCAAAGCAGGAGAAATTTACGGAGATTTTGAAAATAATGAATATGTCTACATGCCTGCCAGTGAGTTTGGCGTAGAGAAACCTTTGTGCGTGTATGAAACACAGAACGGGCGCGAGGATGTGACCTTCGAAGAGGCGCTTCGCCTTGTGAGAGTAAGGAGTCTGCGACCTGTAATACACCCTAGGCTGGGAAAGACATCATGCTGATGCGTGTAGCAGGTATATGCTTTAAAAAGTGTAAAGCATATACCCGCTACACGCTTTATTTCTGCGGAAAATAGTGCTTGACAAGCATTTTGTCCCGTGATATTCTTGCAATGTAATCGGGATACGGACATCCCGAACAAGACTCTTTAAAAGTGAACACAGTTTGAATCAGGTGTCAGCGACTTAATAGAAAAGTTGGTAAAAGCCAACGCGGTCCCGCCACTGTAACAGAGAGTTCTTCGGCATTAGCCACTGGATATTCCGGGAAGGCGCCGAAGGATGATGACCTGAAGCCAGGAGAACTGCCTGATTGACAATCACCGATTGACCTACGAGCGATGGGAAGGGGATTTGGCAGACAGCGTCTGTTTTATTGGCGTACTCTGTAAATGACGACTCTTTTCCGTTCGGGGAAAAGAGTCTTTTATATTGGCGGAAAGTTTTCCGTGAGTTCAGCTTAATGGAAAGCATTGCTCATACATTCCATTCAACTCTTTACACGCCGACTGCGGCGGGCCTCCGGGGTGGACTCCCGAGAGGCCGATTTTTTTGTCAAAAAACAGGCTGTGATATGATTGATAAGTTTGCAAAGACAATGGACGCAGTTTCTGTTAAAATATAGAGAAGTAAAGGGAGGAGATTTGAAATGCAGGTAAATGAACAAACAGACTATGCTGCAGATTTGCAGATGACGGCAGAGGCTCCGCTCAGTGAAAATCCGAATGTTAAAATTGAAAAACGTGCTCCGCTGGCAGCGCGCCTTAAAGAGACACGTCCGGAGCTTGTGGGTGCTCTTGAGACTCTTCGGAAAAAGCTCGGAGACGACGATTATGCCAAATATATTGAGCCGCTCAATAATGTGACGAAAAGCGGTGGAATGCTTCTTATGGTAGCTGGCGATTTGCGCCAGAAATCACTTCTTGAGCGCGATTTTATTCCGCAGATAAAGGAAGCTTTTGAGGTTCAGGTTGTACGTCTGGTTGTCTGATTTTGAAAAATAGGAGATGCTTGCTTTGCAGGATAAATGTTGTGCAAAATTTAGCGTGCACCCTGAGGTCAAGCATGTGACCATGGCGCTCCGCCATGCGACGCAGATAGGTGTTCTCAGCTATGATACGCCTGAGCTGCAGTCGCTTCCGGACAAGGACGCAATACTGGTCATGAGCTTCGGTACAACTATAACTGAAACACGGCGCATAACCATAGAAAGAACTGTGGAGGAAATACAGCGCAATCATCCGGGTGTCAAGGTAGTACTTGCTTTTACCTCGAACATTGTCGTTGAACGTATTGAGGAAAAAGAAGGAATTCACTATCCTATGCCGGAAGAGGCACTGCGCGATCTTCGCAGTGAAGGTTATACGAGGGTTGCAATGACCACGCTTGATTTGTTCCCGGGGATTGAGTACACCTATGATACGAGTGTGTTCCACCTGTATAAAGCACAGTTCAAGCGGTCAACAATGGGTACGCCGCTTATCTACTGGATGGGACAGAACGGGCGGCGTGATGATGCTATGGACTTTGTAAAGGCCGTGGAAACACAGTTTCCGGAGAGAACACCGCAGACTGCGGTGCTTTTGATGGCTCACGGGTCACCTCACCCGTCCAATGCATTTTACGATACGATTCAGAGCCGTCTGATGCAGCAGGGCTTCAGAAATGTTTTCGTATATACCATGGAAGGCAGGCCGAATCTTACGGACGTTATTCCGTATCTGAAACGGGCAGGGGTTAAAAAGGTAACACTCATGCCTCTTATGATGGTTGCCGGAACGCATGTGAAAAAGGATATGCTTGCGGAAAATCCCAAGAGCCACAAGTTTCAGCTTGAAGCGGCAGGCTTTGAGGTAGAAGCGTATCTCAAGGGCCTTGGCGAGAATGATGCCGTTCGAAAAATGTATGTTGAGCGCGCGGATGAAGCGTATGAATACCTTAAGGATAAGAATAAAGATTAATATCGAGCCTCTGTGTAAGCAGGGGCTTATTCTTTTAAATCGGGAGGGAGATACCCGGCATGAAAAAGATAGCGTTTTACGGAAAAGGCGGAATAGGAAAATCCACCACGGCTTCAAATGTGTCTGCGGCATTCAGTGAAATGGGAAAGCGTGCGGCTCAGATAGGCTGTGACCCGAAGAATGATTCCACACGTCTTCTCCTGGGACATATCTGCCGTCAGACTGTGCTTGATTTGGAGCGTGAAAGGCGCGGCGGAGAGATACTGGCGGAGGAAATTGTTCATGAAGGCTGGAATGGAATACGCTGCATTGAGGCGGGAGGCCCCGAACCGGGAGTGGGCTGCGCGGGAAGGGGAATAATTGTCGCGCTTCAGCGGCTGAAAGCACTCAAGGCTCTTGATGATATAGACGTGGCACTTTACGACGTACTGGGAGATGTTGTCTGCGGAGGCTTTGCGCTTCCAATACGTGAGGGCTATGCCGAGGAAATCTATATCGTTTCATCGGGAGAGCTTATGTCCCTTTACGCCGCAAACAATATCGCAAAAGGCATACGTAAATTTGCGGTACGCGGACGAGTCAAGCTGGGAGGAATAATCGGGAACAGCCGCAATGTACCCATGGAAAAGGAGCTTTTGGAGGAATTCGCAAAGCGTATCGGAACAAAGCTGATTGCGTTTATTCCGAGGGACAATATTGTTCACGATGCTGAGATTCATCGTCAGACGGTGATCGCATACGCTCCCGATACCGCGCAGGCAGGCGTATACAGGAAACTGGCGGCGGATATCGACAGCAATACGGAGCTTGTTGTTCCGGAACCCATGGAGTTCGAGGAGCTGGAGGGACTGGTGGAGCAGTATGGCAATTGAAGCAAAGCGTGTACTGAAATGTCGCAGGGTTGCGTCCTGCAGCTGCACAATGACCGGGGTATGGCGTGCTCTTTGTTATGTGGACGGTGCTGTCGTAATCTATCATAGTCCAAGGGCCTGCGCGCACATTGCAAGGCGTATGGATGCAAGCTCCTTCTGTCGTCTGATTACGGATGCTCCCGAGGAAACGAAGCTAAGAAGCATACCTCTTTTATCCACGGATCTGACTGATGAAGAGGCTGTGTTTGGCGGAGAGGAGCGCCTGCGCCGTGCTGTTCGTTACGCGTATGAGAAATATAATCCCCAAGCGGTGTTTATAGCTAATTCCTGCGTATCCGGCGTAATCGGGGATGATACGGGCGCAGTGGCGGAGGAAATGACTGAGGAGCTTGGTATTCCTGTCATAGAGACATCACACCATGGTTTTTTGGACGGAGAGTATTTCGATGGATATCTGGATGCGGCACGTATTTTGATGCAGCGTTTTATGAAGCCGCAAAAAAAGATTCCGGGAACAGTGCTGATTTTCGGAGACTGCGGCGGTATCTTCGGCGCTTATACACGTGAAATGAGGCGTATGCTTGATTATTTCGGACTCAAAATAAGCGGACAGTTTCCTTCATACATGTCTCTTGCGGAGCTGGAAAAGGCGCCGTCTGCAGCTTTGACCGTTGTGATAGGAAGGTCTGAATCCGATGTCCGTCAGCAGCATTTTGCTGCAGTCGGTAGGGAATTTTCCGAGAAATTCAACATTCCATGCTTTTCGGAGCTTTATCCTGTAGGCTATTTAAGGACCATGGAGTGGCTGAAAAGATTTGGGGAATTTCTTGGCATGGAAGCTGCTGCTGCGGAAGCCGTAAAGAAAGAACATCAGCGGTTCATGGCTGTGGTTGACAAGTCGGCTGAAACGCTGCGCGGGAAAAAGGTTGTTTACTGCGCTGGACGCGCCACCGAATTTTTCCAGCCGCAGACGGTTCTGCTTATGCTTGAAAAGCTTGGAATGGAGCTGATCGGCATACAGCTTTTTGAATCGCAGGGAGAAGAAGGACGTCAGAGGAATGAAGCAAAGCTCAGGCAGTATACTGACGCGCCTGTTCTTTCGGGGGAAGACTTTGAAAAAGCAGTGCGCGAATCAGATGTTGTTCTGACGACGCATGAACTGGTAAATTCGGAGGTTCGCCAGATTATTCTTCCATGTGTTGCGGGCGCAGGCTGGACGGGAGAGAAAGCTGTAATGGATGCCATGGTACGAGTCATGCACAGAGCGCTCAGCAGAGGGGGGCTTATATATGCCTGAAAAAGAAAATTTCAGC
Source organism: Schwartzia sp. (in: firmicutes) (assembly GCA_024691625.1). Taxonomy (GTDB): domain Bacteria; phylum Bacillota; class Negativicutes; order Selenomonadales; family Selenomonadaceae; genus Schwartzia. The sequence continues at coordinate 6,216 of JAILNL010000207.1, read as the reverse complement.
GAGCTTTGCGGTATGCAGGATGCCTGTGCTCTTGCAGGCGCAGCAGCTTTTTTTGCCGGCATTCCCGATGCCGCGGTGGTAATCAACGGTCCTCTGTGGTGCTATTACTATGCCATGCGTCACATAGAAATGAATGAGCCGCTTATATCCAAGCGAATGCTGTGCACACAGCTGGACAATGAGTCGATTGTATTCGGCAGTGAGGAGTATCTGAGAGATACCCTTGAGCAGTACGTAGAAAATCCGCCCTCAGTACTATGTATAGAAAACAACTGCTCCGCAAGCCTTATAGGTGATGACGTGGAGGGTATCGCCAGAGAGATGGGGATAACCTGCCCGATAGTTGTTTTCGACAGCGGCGGACTTACAGGAGGCTTTGCGGAGGGCTGGCAGAAGGCTTCGATTGCCGTGATGGATGCTGTGAATTCTGACGGAAAAGAAAAAGAAGCGGCTGCGGTAAATCTGATAGGAGTTACTGACGGCTATTACAACGGAATCAACGATGCAGCGGAGCTTAAACGGCTTCTTGAGCTGAGCGGATATCATGTGCAGGAGTGTCCGGGGGCGGCAATGAGTTTTTCGGACTTTGAAAAGCTGTCGAGGGCTTCGCTTAACATTGTCGTGCACCGTGAGCTGGGGCTGCCGCTTGCCGAAAAGCTCAAAAATATGTACGGAACTCCTTATGTGTCACCGCTTCCACCGTACGGTGTGAGCGGTACGCGGGAATGGATGAAGGCAATAAATGAAGCGCTTGCGGCGCCTGATTTCAAAAGATTTGAAGCGGAATGTGACATAGCGGGGCAGAGAATTTTTCTCAGGATAAGTGAACTGAAGGGGATATGGGATGAGCTTTGGTATGATGAAGCAGTTGTTTCGGGCACACAGAGCTCAGCTGTTGCATTTGCGCGTGCACTGCGCGGAGAATGGGCAGACATAGGAAAGCTGACGTTGATATGTCCCGCGGGGGAAAAGCCTGAAGAAGACTGCCTGGCTGACGAGGTGCTTGACGCGGCAGAGGACATAGATGCTGTCAGGGAACGCCTTAATGAGATGAAGTCAGGGATTGTGGCGGCATCAAGCAACGAGACCACACAGCTTTTGAACTTTACGGACGGGAAAATAGAAATATTTCCCATAGCTTATCCTGTGTTCGACAGTATGCGCCTTTCAGACACTCCTTTTATGGGGCTGCGCGGAGCGGCTTATGTTCAGGAAACACTTTGGAACGCGAAGATACATGAAATTGCGCGCAGCGGCGCAAAGAGAAAATGATTGTTGACATCATATTGTTTAACTGATACTATGTGCGTAGATAATAAAATAAGTTTTGCAGGGCTGACGGATTAGTGGAATTAACCACGTGTACTGCAAAGCATGAAAGCCGACCGTCTGGGCAGAGAGTTTGTGCCTGGACGGTTTTTGTCTTTGCACAGACTCTCCTCGTAATGTTTTTTTGTGATGAGGAAAGGATGGTTTGTATGAGAAATCGCTGGTTGATTGCTTTGGCTGCCGTGGGAATCCATGTTTCCATCGGAAGCGTCTATGCGTGGAGTGTGTTGACGCGTCCGATTATGGAGACGATGGGGTTTTCGCTTTCTGAGACAACATGGACATTTTCTATTGCTATTTTGTTTCTCGGACTCTCTGCAGGTTTTTTAGGCAGCTTTGTCGAAAAATACGGCCCGAAAAAAAGCGGGCTGTTTTCTATGCTTTTCTTTGGCGCAGGCATGTTCGGGACGGCCTTTGCGCTTTCGCAGCACAGTCTGGCTCTTTTGTATCTTTTTTATGGAGTCATTGGAGGTATAGGGCTTGGGGTTGGCTATATTACGCCGGTCTCAACACTGGTAAAATATTTTCCTGATAACCGCGGCTTTGCAACAGGACTTGCAATCATGGGCTTCGGTTTTGCCGCACTCATTGCGGGGCCTTTAATGCAGTTTCTCACCGAAGCCGTCGGACTCGTTACAAATTTCCTGATTCTCGGTACAGTGTATATGCTTCTTATTGGGGCATCGGCTCTTTATCTTAAACCGCCTGAAATAAAGGACGCAGGCGGAAATGTGCTTCATGTGCAAAAGGGAAAGACCGCAAATGAAGCAATGCGCACATGGCAGTTTGGCGCGCTGTGGTGGATTTTTTTCATAAACATCACCTGCGGTATCGGATTGCTTGCCGTTGCATCGCCAATGGCACAGCAGGTTGTTGGAATGGATGCATCTCAGGCGGCTTCTCTGGTGGGTATCATCGGAATACTGAACGGCGGCGGCCGTATCATGTGGTCTACTCTTTCTGATTTTATGGGGCGCGGCTTTACCTACATGCTTTTCTTTATTATTGAAATCGCCGCATTTTATATACTTGCGCAGACAACAGATGCGGGGTTGTTCCAGATTCTGGTTCTCCTCATTATAAGCTGCTACGGCGGAGGCTTTTCATGTATGCCGGCATATCTTTCGGATATCTTCGGCACCCGTGAGCTGAGCGCCATACACGGACGTATCCTCACAGCGTGGGGACTTGCGGGCGTCGCAGGACCTATGCTTGTGTCGTGGTTTTGGGAACGGACTCAGGGTTATTCGGCGGTGCTTAATTTCTTTGCGGCATGCTTTCTGCTGAATTTTATAATTGCTTCTGTACTTAAACTCTATGGACGCGGGCGCGAAAAGATGCCTAAGACTGCAGAAATTAAATAAAAATATGAGATATCAATGAAAAAATTCATTTATGGGAGTAATTTTCCTAATATATCGCCTTTATCTTATTGACTATATACTAAGTATATGGTTTAGCATGGGTTTCTGGGGGAGACCTCTAAAAGTTATATGTTTCTATACAGATCAAAGGAGTGTTTGTTTTATGAAGAAAAGCACGAAACAGTATTTGGCAGCTGCTGCAGCAGTCGTATCCCTGTTCTCGTTCAGCACAACAAGCGAGGCAGCTTACAAACTGAGCAGCGAAGTTAAGGACGCTACGCCGGCTCTCCTGCAGGCAGCGCAGATTGGTGTTCTCGTAAATGAGAATCCTGAGCTCCAGGGTCTCGAGAACAAAGATGCTATCGTAGTTATGAGCTTCGGTACTACATACAAAGAAACTCGTGCAAAGACGATCGATGCTACTGTGAAAGAAATTCAGGCAGCACATCCTGGTACGAAAGTAGTTGTTGCATTCACATCCCACATCATCATCGACCGCATTAAAGCTAACGAGGGTATTAAATACCCGACTCCTGAAGAAGCTCTAGAGCAGCTCAAAGAGGAAGGCTATTCCCGCGTCGCTCTGACTTCCCTCCAGCTCTTCCCAGGCATGGAATATGCTTATCAGACGGCTGTATTCAACCTCTATAAGGATAACTTCAAGAAAATGACGATGGGTACGGCTATCATGTACTGGATGGGTCAGGAAGAGCAGCGTGATGACATTGGTGAATTCGTTCAGGCTCTCAAAACTCAGTTCCCGAAACAGGGCAAAGAGGATGCTATTCTCCTGCTTGCACACGGCACACCGCATCCGTCCAACGCTTACTATTCTGTAATTCAGAACCGCATCAATCAGGCTGGTCTGAAGAACGTTTACCTCTATACAGTTGAAGGCTGGCCGTCCCTCGACGATATCATCCCGCAGCTCAAGAAAGCTGGCATAAAACATATTACGCTTATGCCGACTATGATGGTTGCAGGCGACCATGCTACGAACGACATGGCAGGCGATGAGCCGGATTCCCACAAATCCATCCTCACGGCTGCAGGCTTCAAGGTTGACGCTTACCTCCACGGCCTCGGCGAGAACGAAGCAGTCCGCAAGATGTTCGTTGAGCGCGCTAACGAGTCCTGGGATCACCTGCAGGGCAAAGCAGCTGAATAATTTCACAGCATCAAATAATATCAACCGCTATGGCTACGGCTGTAGCGGTTGTTTTTTATTGGAATCAAGTTGGAATAATGTGCCAATTTGGTGTTTATATAAATTTAATTCATTTTTCTATTGACCATATTCCTGCTATATGGTTTACAGTCTAAAATGTCGTTCGGTTAGGAAAGGAGATACAGAAATGAAAATTTTACAGGACTTAAAGGAAAAATCTGTCATGCGCCGTTTAGCAGGAGCGGTTATCATGACTGCTGTTTTCGGCTGTGCGGTGGGGAACGCATACGCCGCGGAAGCAACGGAAACGGCTGAGGCAACAGAGACAGCAGAGGCTGCCAAAGAGAATATTGATGAATATTCTCTGTCTGATGTTGTCGTTACGGCGGAGAGGATTCCGACGGAACGTATGGATACGCCGGCGAATATCAGCGTCATCACATCAAAGGATATAGAAGCTAATCACTATGTTGATGTTGCTGAAGCACTTTCCCAGGTTAATGGTGTTGTCGTTAGTAGACAGGGAAGCTTTGACGGTATTACTCTTAATGGCGATGAACGTGTCATCGTTATGGTGGACGGGCGTCGTCTGAATAATGATCAAGGTTATGCAACTGGTAGGGGTAGAGTGAGCCTCAAAATGATTCCTACGCTCAAAAATATTGCTCGGATTGAGATTGTAAAGGGTGGCGGTTCAGCTCTTTACGGAAGTGATGCAGTAGGTGGTGTTATCAACATCATCACGAAGCGCGGAAGTAAGAAGCCTGAAACAACACTTGATGTCAATATGGGTTCATGGGGAACATATAACTATGAAGTTGCTACTCAGGGCTCTGATAATGATTTCAGTTGGTTTGTATCCGGAGGTCTTCACAAGCAGAACCATGTACGCTATAAAATGCATGGTGAATCACATGATGCTCCGCATAGTGATAAGGATGATAACAGCTTTGTAGTGCGTCTTGATCAAAATTTTGATGAAGCAAGCTCAATTCGTTTGAACTTTGAGCACAAATCTGTACATAATGGAATGTACCATAATGCGGTAAATAAAGCAGGTGATGATAATCCGTTAACAGAGATATATAACAGTGCCGCTTTGACATACAACTTCAAGGAGAATCAAAAAACTCCTGGATATCTCAGAGTATTCAACAATTACAGAAGTAGTTTTTTTCAGAGTGCTTTCAATACTCGGCTCTTCGGTCTTGATTATCAGAATGGTTGGGAACTTGGGGAGCACACAATTGTAGCAGGTGCTGAATGGCACGAGAGTCGTTCGACAAATGAATCGAATGGATATAACAATGAAAAAGTGCGTGATATATCGGCCTATGCTGAGGATACATGGAAGCTTGGAGATAAATGGTCACTTGTGCCGGGTGTTCGATTCAATCATCATAATAAGTATGGTGCTCATTGGAGTCCGAAGGTTGCAGTCAACTACCGTGCGGATAAAAAGACTCAGATATACGCATCATGGGGAAGAGTATATCAGGCTCCAACTACTGATGACTTGTTTTGGTATCAGCCGGGCTGGAATATGTACGGAAATAAAGATTTGAGACCTGAAACAGGCCATACTGAAACCATAGGGTTAAATCACTGTTTTGATGATGATACAAGTATTAGCTTCAGTGTATTTCAGAGTCGGCTACATGATGCAATTAACTGGGATTCAGCGGGCGGTGTATGGACACCACTAAATGTGTATTTGCAAAAACGTCGTGGGCTTGAGCTTACAGTAAAACGCCGTATAAGCTCACTTTGGGATATCGACTTCGGCTATTCGTATACAGGGATACAGCAAAGCTATAAAGGTGGAGAAGTTGGTTATTATGGCAGCAATAAAAATCCTAATGGCTATCATTTCGGCCTTAAGTACCATCAGGGGCCTTGGAAAGCAGGTCTCTATGGAAACTTTAACACAGGAATAGATACAAAATATGCATTGTCACGTCATGTAGCACTTGTTGACCTCAATGTAAGCTATGATGTTAATAAGGCCACGACTATTTATTTCAAGGCATTGAATCTTTTCAATCAGGAATATTCAGCATATCCGGGAGGCAAGGGCAAGTATTATCCGGGCAATGGTCGTTTCTTCCAGCTGGGTGTTACATATACGTTCTGATGGTAAGATAAAAAGAACGCAAGGATGTTGTATAAAATGATGAAATGTGTGTTAACCGCAGATAGACTGTCCGTGGGGTATTCCACGGACAGTCCCGTTCTGCGGGATATTTGCTTTAATGTGAATAAAGGTGAACTGGTAGGTCTCATAGGCCCCAACGGTGCGGGGAAGTCCACTCTGCTAAAGAGTCTCCGTGGTATTTTAAAGCCTCTTGAGGGTGA
>JAILNL010000203.1 GCA_024691625.1 Schwartzia sp. (in: firmicutes) | reverse complement strand
CTGAATTATGTCACGGCAATGCAGGCTTCAACGCATTTGCGGAAACGCATAAAGGAGGAGGTACTGCACCAGTACGAGGCATTTAAGAAATATCAGATGCCGCATGCGACGCTGCAGGATTTCTTTACACGACATGCCATTTCTGTGCGCCATACAATCAATATTTTGGCCAATTTCGCGCAGCTCAAGGTTTTTCCGACGGAGATGGCAGAACTTCCGGAGCGTCCCGAAGGGAATGCTTCGCTTCTGTCCCCCGGACAGGAGGAAATCGCTGACGCGGCGCATAGATTTGGGTTCAGCTGCTATGCGGCGGAGATGGCTAAAAGGCTTTATGCGGATTATATTTCGACAATCGGCAAGAGGGAGATACGGAGCCGTAAAGCGCTTGTTGCTGCCGTACTGATTTTGATTCAGGGGCTCAACGGTATGGATTACCGTGCGGCTGATGAAATAATTACGCTTCTTCAGACTACAAAGCAGGCAACCATATCCATGATAGAAAAGGTCGGAGCCGTGCTGAAGCTGGTGGAGCTGGACCCGCGTTACAGAACTGAGGAAGGCAGCGTGCAGTCTTTGTATCAGCTCTGACACATAAATACAAGATGGTTTTGAAGGAGGCTGTTTGATGCGCTGTGAGCGATGTGGTTCGGAATTGAATGAGGAAGGACGCTGCCCTGTCTGCGCGGATTCAGAGGAAAATAAGGTTCGTGTCCTGTCGCAGGACGAGAAGATGAATTATGATGGGGTGACCATCGAGGAAGCAGGCTCCTATGACGAAAACAGCGGCCCTCAACAGGACGTGCGGTTTGAGCGCACATCAGGGCCGCGGATACATTATATGTCTTTCGGCGACAACGGGTCGCTGATGCGAAAGATATGGCTTTTTCTGATCATTGCCGGCATACTGGCATTTATCTTCTTTATTGCTTTGCCGGTGGCACTTGTGGCGCTTGTTGTGGGCGCTGCAGTATGGCTGTTCTTCAGCTTTTTGGGCTGAGTTATTTGACATAGGCGGGAGAAAGCAGAAAATCCTCTCCGGCAGACGGAATCGGCTCTAATGTCAGTCCTCGCAGGTCGGAGACCACCGTGTCATAATAAAGCATACGCTGCGCAGGGGTGTCAGGTTCATCGGCACTGTGGCGCAGGAAGGGGCGTACCCTGGAAACAAGAGGCAGACTGCCCTTTTCGCGTATTTCCTTCAAAAGACCGCGTCCGCGTTCATTAAATGCCAGAACACGGATATAGAGCGGACCGCTTTCCTCAAAATGCCTGTATTCGGCAGATGAAGGGGCGAAAAGCAGGGACAGAAGAGTTCTTCTTATACGGCTCTTCGGATATCTGCGGCTGCTGAGGGAATCACAGAGCTCCTCTAAAGAGCCTGCTGTTTTCGCAGCGGAAATGATTCTGTTCTCAAGTCCCTCGTTTATGCCAATACTATTGGCGAGGACCTCGGGGGATATGGTATAGAGCTTCGCAAGGAGCGGGCGGAAAAGCCGTTCGTCATTTGGGAAGCAGGGCTCTTTTTCAAGAGCGGAAAAAACCGAAGCCGGTACAGCCTTTCGGACGGCATCAGTAAGGCCTGTTTCCGAAATGCTTCTTCGTATAGCAGAAGCGCTGGGATATTCAGATGAAATCTCAGAATCATGATGGCCGCTTCCTCTGCGGAGCAGCGGCAGAGGCTTGATTTCGGGGGCATAGGTCTGAAGGGCGCGCTGATATTCAACGGCAAGAATGTTGTTTGGCTGCCGCATTTCATCAGCCTCTTCTGCGGTAAGGTCAAGTGCCTTCGTCAAGGCCTCCGCGTAGGAATGGCCTTGCTTCATAATATCGCGGAGTGACTGCTGAGTTTCAGGCAGGCGCAGTTTTTCGGCAATGCGTGCCGAAAATGAAGAATCCTCACATTCTGTACCGAAGGCAAGGGTATCTATGATACCAAGCGAAGCGAGCAGGCGGACACCGCCTTCGGCGAAATACTGGGCGCTTCGGACAGCAAAAACAGTCGGCAGCTCGATTACAAGATCGGCTCCGTTTTCTACCGCACAGCGGGCGCGCACTCCTTTCGGGAGAACGGCTGCGCTGCCGCGCTGGGTGAAGGCACCGCTCATGCAGACAACGATAGACGTATCGCTGCCGAGGACGGCACGAATGTTATTCAGCTGTAGTCTGTGCCCATTATGAAAAGGGTTATATTCGGCGATAAGGCCGGAAGTATGCATAGTTCTCGCTCCTTTGTTTTTCAGTTTATCAGAAAAGCGGGGGAAAGAGAAGAAGGAAAGGAAAGTGAACATGGGTATCTTATCAACGCAGGCGATTTTTGCCGTAGTCTTTCTGATGGTGGTTCTCTGTTTTGTTTGTATCGTCATGGCGATACGTGTCAGCGGAGCCGGTATGCGGCTTACGTTTTTGGGCGCCGCGCTGGTACTTTGTGCTATGATGGGAGTGTTCTGTCTCACGGAGCTTCAGATGCAGAACATGGAAAAGCCTGCACCCAAGGCGCAGGAGGAGCAGCCGGTGGAAAAGAAGAAGCCGGCAGTGCCGTCGCTCTCGGGTGATTACGGTTCTGTGGAGCTTAGGGTTGATGAGGCGACTGTGCCTAAAAATGTTGATGAGCTGAAGCAGCCGGAGCGGCTTGATCTTGAGAAAGGCTTGAGCGGCAATTCTCCGCAGAGACAGCAGGAACGGCGCAGAATCGGACATCAGCTGACGGCTATCGAGGAAGAGCTTATCGGAAAGCTTTCGCGGCTTGATGCCCAGAAGCAGGAGATTTCTGCCGCTCAGGCTGCCGGAACGATTGACAATTACGACGCGCTTCTGAAAATTGCACAGATAAAGCTGCAGCAGGCCAAGCTGGTAGAGATTGCCATGCATGAAAAGCTTTCGGTTTTGAGGGAAACGAAGGAACTGACTGAGCAGGATATCGGACCGGACCGCGAACGCATACAGAAGCGTTTGGAGGAAGCTCAGCGCAAACAGCAGGAATATAACGAGGTTATTTCAAAGGTAAGTGAGAACTCGGAGGTATTCCATAAGCTGTAAGGAGGAATACACTGTTATATGAAGGAAAAGAAAAGAGTTCTGGCTGCCATGAGCGGCGGTGTGGACAGCTCTGTGACCGCAGCGCTGCTCATGGAGCAGGGGTATGAGGTCATAGGTGTTACTATGCGCCTTTCTGAGGAGAGCAGGGAAGCTGATGACGACCGCGGCTGCTGCTCCATAAAATCTGTCAACGATGCGCAGGGAGTTGCGTCCATTCTCGGTATCCCGCATTATGTGCTGGATTTCCGTGCGGAGTTTGAAAAGAATGTTGTGTGCAATTTTCTCGATGAATACGCGAAGGGAAGAACGCCTAATCCGTGCATTGAGTGCAACCGAGCAATGAAATTCGGCGCTCTCATGCAGAAGGCGAGGGAGCTCGGCGCGGACTGCGTGGCAACAGGCCACTACGCCCAGATTATTTATAATGAACAAAATAATCTTTACGAGCTTAGAAAAGGACTTGATGAAAAAAAGGACCAGTCCTATGTGCTGTACCATCTGACACAGGACACGCTGGCGCATTTCCTGCTGCCGCTGGGGGGATTCACAAAGCCTGAGGTGCGGGAGATGGCGGAGAAATATAACCTTCCTGTAGCGCATAAGGCAGAGAGCCAGGAGATATGCTTTATCCCCGATGATGACCACGGACGTTTTATACGTGAGCATCGCCCTGAGTGCCTTGTGCCTGGAGATGTGGTTGACCTTTCGGGGCGTGTGCTCGGAAAGCATAAGGGACTGCCTCTTTATACCGTAGGTCAGAGGAAGGGACTTGGCATTGCCGCTCCCGAGCCGTTGTATGTAGTACGGCTCGATACGGAAAATAACCGTGTTATCGTTGGCGGAGCGAATGACGTTTTCGCCTCGGGGCTTACGGCTGTGAGAGTTACATGGACGGCGGAAGCACCGAAGGAGGCTTTTCGCTGTACGGCAAAGGTGCGTTACGGACGACGTGAGGGCGCGTGCACGGCGGAGATGCTCACGGACGGAAGCCTGCGTGTGACTTTTGATGAGCCACAGCGTGCGGTCACCCCGGGACAGTCCGTTGTGCTTTATGACGGAGACCGTGTTCTTGGCGGAGGAATTATTGAAAATACTGTTCCGGCAAGGCGTTCGGACGGTTAATTTTTTTCTAAACATAGGTTCTTGCGTATTGTGCTGAGTGGGTGCATAATATGTAAAAAGGAGACGGGAGAACAATCCGTCTCCGTAAGTTTTTGAAGATTGGAAGGATGATTCCGTATGGCAGGCGGATTTTCAAAACAGGGAAGAATGCGGCTGATGATAGCGCTCTTTATCATCGCTGCTGCGGCAGCCGGCGGGCTTGCGTGGTATTTCGGATATTATACAAAAACTCCGGAATATGCGGTGCGCATGATGCAGGAAGCTGTCGAAAAGCATAATCAGGATAAATTTGCCCGCTATGTGGATGTTGAAAACCTTGTTAACACTTCATGTGACGCGCTTTTTGAAGGCCTGATGGATGCAGATTCTTCTCTTAACGACGCACAGAGAAGCGCGGTATCGGGATTTGCAGACCTTTTCAAGTCTCCGCTCCGTGCAGGCTTTACATCTGTTATTAAGGACTTCGTAAATACCGGAGTCTGGGGAGGAAATGCCGGAAGCAAATCGGCGCTTTCCGTAGATTCCGATGTGGTGGTCAATAAAGCAGGACTGAAAAATATCACGTTCCGCGGACTTGAAGGCATAGAGACAAATAAGGAAGACGGCACGGCGGTGGTTTCCGCACGGGTATATCCTGAGGATGTAGGACAGGAATTCGTGTTGAAGGCGCGACTGCAAAGGACAGAGGACGGGTTCTGGCGTTTGGAGGAAATCTCCAATTTCCGGGATTTTATACAGCTTATTGCCGCATCCCGCAAGGGAATGCTCAAAGCGTATGTGGATGAAACCGACCGCATAATGATGAAGCATGACAGCGCGATTCACGAGATGGATAAAAAATTCGTGGATATAGTGCAGACAGGCAATCTCGGACAGGATACAACAAGAATGGCGCTCAGAAAGATAATGCTTGAGTCCATTTTGCCAGACTGGCAGAAACGCCATGAAGAACTCGCGGCTATAGAAGCTCCGCAGGCGGCACAGACGCTTCACCGCCTCAGAATTCATATCTGCGAGCTTGAAGAGGCATACGCAAAGACCTACGCAGAATGGCTGGAGACGAAGTCCTCGGCGACTATCCGCAAGGCTAATGAACTTCGCCGCAACGCGAAGGAAATGGAAGGCGAAGCAAAACGTATCCGTGAGCAGATGCGTGCAAAGGGCCTTTGATACGGAGGAACGTCTTTATGACATACAAAGCAGCCGTGTTCGATTTGGACGGTACGCTCGTAAACTCCCTTGAGGATTTGGCGGACAGCGGCAATGAAGTGCTTAAAAAATACGGAAAACCTGCGCAGCCCGTGGATGCATTCCGCTACTTCGTAGGAAACGGTTCAAAAAAGCTCATTGAGCGAATTTTGCCCGAAATGGACGAAGCCGGAGTTGAAAAGGCGCTCTCTGAGTACAAGGAAATCTACGCGAAAAATCTTCTGCATAAAACTAAGCTCTACGACGGAATCGTGGAAATGCTGGAGGAGCTCAAAAAACGCGGCATAAAAATCGGTGTGTGCACCAACAAGCACATGTCGGCAGCGGAGGAGCTTTTGGGACATCTTTTCGCAAAAGGAACATTTGACGCGTATGTAGGCGGCCGCGCGGGGGTGCCGCATAAGCCTGATCCGACGAACGTATTTTATGTGCTGGAAAAGCTGGGAGTAAAGCCCGAAGAAACAGTGTATCTCGGAGATACATCCGTGGATATGGAAACCGCGCACAACACGGGGGCGCTTGCCGTGGGAGTGACCTGGGGATTCCGCCCGAAGTCGGAGCTTATAGAAAGCGGGGCGGAGATTCTTTTGGACAGTCCCATGGAGCTATTTGAAAAAGTGAAGTTTTGAAGGACAAAACGTCCGGCAGAAGATTCCCATACTGTCGGGCGTTATTTATTGAATGGAGAGAAAGATTGTGAAAAAGCAGATACCGGTCGCCAAAGGGCAGACCGTTGAAATTGATATTGAGCGGCTGGGGACAGGCGGTGAAGGTGTCGGGAGAATAGACGGCTTCACCGTATTTGTGCCCGGGGCGCTTTACGGTGAAAAAGTCGAAGCGGTTATTGATGTTGTGAAAAAAAGCTACGCATCGGCAAGGCTGGTACGCATTATTAACGAATGCCCGGACAGAGTCGAGCCGGAATGCCCCATATACAAGGAATGCGGCGGTTGCCAGCTGCAGCATCTTTCCTATGAGGCACAGCTTAAAATGAAGCGTCAGCAGGTCATTGACGCTTTGGTTCATATTGGAGGACAGAAGGACGTTCCCGTGCATGAAACCCTCGGCTCGGCTCCGTGGAACTACAGAAACAAAATGCAGTTCCCTGTGGGTATGGAAAAAGGAAAGGCCGTTATCGGCTGCTTTGCACAGGGCTCCCATGACATCATAAACACAGAGAACTGCCTGATACAGAAGGAAGAAAACAACATAATCGCCGCTGTAATGCGCGAAGCTGTTGAAAAATATCACATACCCGTATACAACGAGGATAAACATACAGGCGTGCTGCGCCACGTAATGGGCCGCGTGGGAAAAGACGGAAGCGTAATGGTCGTACTGGTCACTGCGAAGGAAGAGCTTCATCACGGGAAAGAAATCGTAAAGCTTCTCCGTGCACGGATACCAAAGCTCGTCAGCGTACAGCAGAACATCCAGACCTATCATAACAACGTAATTCTCGGAAGAAAAACCAATATCCTTTGGGGAAAGCCGACAATCCTCGACTCCATTGGAGCATTGACCTTCCATATCTCAGCCCGTTCATTCTTTCAGGTCAACACGGAACAGGCAGAGGTGCTATACAACAAAGCATTGGAATACGCAGCACTGACAGGAAAAGAAACCGTAATCGACGCTTACTGCGGAACAGGCACAATAAGCCTTTTCCTTGCACAGCGCGCACGCAGAGTATACGGCATAGAAATAGTGGCCCCTGCCATTCGTGATGCTGAAAAGAATGCCAGAGACAATCACATAAGAAACGCGGAATTTATAGTAGGAGATGCCACGGCAGTAATGCCGAGACTCTACAAAGAAGGAATACGCCCCGATGTAATCGTCGTAGACCCTCCGAGGGCAGGCTGTACCCCTGTAGTGCTTGAAACAATAGCAAGAATGAACCCAACGCGCATAGTATATGTAAGCTGAAACCCGGCATCCCTGGCGAGAGACCTCAAAATCCTCGAAGACCTGGGCTATAAAGCCAAAGAAGCCCAGCCCGTGGATATGTTCCCACAGACTTCGCACGTCGAGACCGTCGCGAGGATTGAAAAAATTTCCGGAAGATGACAGTAGAATATATCAGTGAAGTAAAAACGCAAGGTTAGACGAAAAACGTCTGCCTTGCGTTTTTGCGTATGCGATGAGTTTTCTGCATATAAAATTCAAAAGTATATGCAAAAAAGCTATTTAATGCATATACTTGTTGGCTATACAAGTTTTTGCTATTGATAAAATGGTGTTATTTGCCGTAAAATCATTAACAGAGAATGAAACGACAGAGAACTTTTCTTTGTCAAAGATTGGAAAAAGAAATCACGGGGGAGTGGCAGAGAGATGGAGTGTACGGTTCGGCAGGAGAAGGAATCGGAATACCGCGCGGTGGAAAATCTGGTGCGGGACGCGTTTTGGAATGTTTATCGCCCGGGAGCGATGGAGCATTATGTGTTGCACTGTTTTCGCGGAGATTCGGCGTTTATAAAAGAGCTTGGACTTGTGCTGGAAAATGACGGGAAGCTCATAGGATACACGATGTATGTGAAATCTGAAATCTGCCTTGATGACGGCGGAGTGCTTCCTGTCATAACCCTTGGGCCTATCTGCATTGCAAATGAGTACAAGCGGCAGGGCTATGGAAAGATTCTCCTTGATGCATCTCTTGAAAAAGCCGTGGCGCTGGGCTTTGGCGGAGTTGTCATGGAAGGAAATATTGATTTTTACGGCAAGTCAGGCTTTGTTGTGTCGAAAGAAAGAGGAATCCGCTATGCGGATGACCCTGAAGCGGAGTATCTTCTTTGTCAGGAGCTGAAGCCGGGATATTTTGACGGCATAAAAGGAACCTTTGCCGACCCCGAAGGATATTTTGTCTGCCAAAATGATGCTGAGGGATTTGCTTCCTTTGAGGAGGGGTTCCCGAAGAAGGAGAAGAAAAAGATGCCGGGCCAGCTTTTCAGCGAATAAATAATAATTTTTAGCCGTGAAAAAAAGGGATGCTCTCTGCTTTTGAGAGCATCCCTTTTTGCATTACCGTTTTTTCTTGCGGCGTTTTACGTCGGCTTCTATTGCTTCTTTCCAATTCGAAGAAAGAGCTTCTTCGCAGCATCTAACGTGGGTGATGGCTTTATCTATTACCTCGTAGTTCAGCGTAGTACCTTCTCCGTCGCACTGATATGTCGCGGCGCGATCAGCGTGTATGCCGATGCTGCCTGCAGTTTTAATGGCATCCATATTGGCACCGAGGAAGAGAAATTCCCAGCCGTATTTTTTCTTCTGCCGTTCCACCATTTTTTTGACTTTGGAATATGTATAGAAATGGCTTGAGTTTTCCATGCCGTCCGTGGTGATGATGAACAGTGTTTTTTCGGGACGGTCTTCATCGCGGGCGTATTTGTGAATGTTTCCAATGTGATGTATGGCGCCTCCTACAGCGTCCAGGAGCGCGGTACAGCCCTGTACGAAGTATTCGTCCTCGGTCATTTGCTTTATCTTGTCCAGCGGAATGCGGTCGTGAATAACCTCGGCGCTGTCGTAGAAGAACTTGGCGCCAAAGAGCTTGCCGTCGAGGGCTTATGTACAGACGGAGAGAAATTTTGAACCGTGTGGCCTTTGAAGAGAGCGCAAAATTTATTCATGAGTATAAAAGTAAAAACGGAATGAAGCTCAGGGTCAGCTCCTGTTTTTCGCAGCTTCGTGCTTATCTCGGAGGAGAAGATCCGAGACACAACGGCAACCGCGGAATCACCTGCGGCTGTGAGGCAGGGCGTTCCTTCTGCACAGTAAATGCGGACGGCAAACTGCTGCCGTGCCTGAAATTAGCATCCGTGGAAAAAGGAAGGCTCAATGACTATTGGAAGAATTCTTCGGCGCTGAAAGAGCTGCGCAGTGAAGAAAATAAACCGTACTGCGCAGAATGTGTATATGTGAGACGCTGCCGCCCATGTGTCGCGCCTGAATGGAAAATTGAGAACTGCACGTTAAGAGGGTAACCGCATCCCCCGCATACCGATTGTATGTTTTGGTACTGAGGAATTTTTTGATAGGGG
>JAILNL010000188.1 GCA_024691625.1 Schwartzia sp. (in: firmicutes) | reverse complement strand
AAAGCTGCAGAATAATCGTTTACTCACTTAATAAGTACAGTTTAAAGAGGGGTAAGGGAGTTTATCCCTTACCCCTTATTTTTGAGAAAAGGGGATTTATTCACATGGCACAGATTACAGCCGCTATGGTTAAAGAACTGCGTGAAAAAACGGGCGCAGGAATGATGGACTGCAAAAAAGCACTGGCAGAAACGGACGGAGATCAGGCAAAAGCTATTGATTACCTCCGTGAAAAAGGAATTGCAAAGGCTGGCAAAAAGGCTGACCGTGTTGCTGCAGAGGGTGTTGTCGGCGCTTATGTTTCCGCTGACGCTAAAGTCGGTTCTGTTGTCGAAGTAAACTGCGAGACTGACTTCGTTGCAAATACGGACAACTTCCATGCTATGGTTGATAAGATTGCTAAACATATCGCTGATACGAACCCGGCTGATGTTGATGCGCTGAACGACAGCGTTATGGATGGCAAGAAGATTTCTGACTTCATCACGGAGCAGATTGCTACAATCGGTGAGAAAATTTCCATCCGCCGTTTTGCGCGTTATGAGTCCGCAGGCCGCGTTGCAAGCTACATCCACATGGGCGGTAAAATCGGCGTTCTCGTTGAACTCACTGGCGGCGAAGCTCAGCTCGGCAAGGACGTTGCAATGCAGATTGCTGCAGCAAATCCGTCCTGCGTTGACCGCGCAGGTGTAGATCCGGCTGCTCTTGCTCACGAGCGTGAGGTTCTCAAGGCTCAGGCTCTTGAGGAAGGCAAACCGGAGAAGATTGTTGAGAAGATGGTCGATGGCCGTATCAACAAATATTACAAAGAAGTCTGCCTCATTGAGCAGTCCTTTGTTAAAGATCCGGAACAGACGATTAAACAGGTTCTCGGCGATGTAGAGGTCAAAGGCTTCGCACGTTTCATGCTTGGTGAAGGCATTGAGAAGAAGCAGGAAGACTTCGCAGCTGAGGTTATGTCTCAGATTAAGCAGTAAGTTTTGATTATGAAAGAGGGGACACATAAGTGTTCTCTCTTTTTTTATGGAATTAAGAAGAAACTCATTGCAGGCAGGGTTTGCTAGGTGCTATACTAAAGAAAGGTATGGAATCGGAAAATGGAGGTTTGACTTTTGGCAAAATATAAGCGAGTTATTTTAAAGTTGTCGGGTGAATCCCTTGCGGGCGAGCAGGGTTTTGGAATCAATCCGGCTGTTGTGGAGGATATTGCTGTTCAGATTCGTGAAATCCATAAGGCCGGCATTGACTGTGCTGTTGTTGTCGGCGGAGGAAACATCTGGCGCGGTCTTGCAGGCAGCGCAAAGGGAATGGATCGCGCGACGGCAGATTACATGGGTATGCTGGCTACTGTCATGAATGCTCTGGCACTTCAGGATGCTCTCGAGAAAGCGGATGTGGATTCCCGCGTTCAGAGTGCTATTGATATGCGTCAGGTTGCAGAGCCATATATCCGCCGCAAAGCAATCCGACACATGGAAAAAGGCCGTGTAGTTATTTTTGCCGCAGGTACGGGCAATCCGTATTTCTCGACAGACACGACGGCTGCTCTCCGTGCTGCTGAGATTGAGGCTGAGGTTATCCTCATGGGCAAAAAGAATACGGACGGGGTTTATGATTCCGATCCGAACAAGAATCCTGACGCAAAGAAATTTGATGAGCTTGATTATATCGAGGTTCTTCAGCGTGGTCTGCAGGTCATGGATTCTACGGCGACAAGCCTGTGCATGGACAACAAGATTCCTATTGTTGTATTTAATATTGATAAACATGAGAATATCGTGAAGGCTGCAATGGGAGAAAATATCGGTACAACCGTAGGGGGAAATCAGAGATGATTCAGGATATTTTGAACGAGCATGAAGAACGCATGAAAAAATCTATCGAGGCTTTGAAGCGTGAATTTGCTTCTCTGCGTGCAGGACGTGCTACGCCGTCCTTGCTTGATAAGGTCATGGTTGATTATTATGGTACTCCGACGCCTGTTAATCAGGTAGCAAAGGTCGCTGTTCCTGAGCCGCGCATGATTCTTATTCAGCCGTGGGAAAAGCCGATGCTTCATGAGATTGAAAAGGCTCTGATGAAGTCTGATCTTGGTCTTACTCCGAATTCCGACGGAGCTGCAATTCGTCTTACGATTCCGCAGCTTACACAGGAACGCCGTGAGGAGCTCAAAAAGAGCGTCAATAAGAAGGCTGAGGACGCAAAGGTTGCTCTGCGCAATCTCCGCCGTGATGCAAATGATGCCATCAAAAAGCTTGAAAAAGCAAAGGAAATCACGGAAGACCAGTCCAAAAAGGGTCTGGACGATATTCAGAAGCTCGTCGACAAGTATGTAAAGATGGTTGATACTTCCAAAGCTGCAAAAGAAAAAGAGATTATGGAAGTCTGAGATGCATAAACTGGATGTTACAGGGAGACCATTGGATGAGGCTGAAAGCCTTTTGAAGGCGGCAGGGCTCTCCTATGTTGTCGATATAACCAGATCGACGCATCATAAATTTTCCGTCGATGAAACACGCCTGTATGTTGTAAGACAGAAAGCTGTGCCCGAGAATGGGCTGACCCATATATTGGTAGCAGCAAAACAACGAAAGGAGGTGTCTGAAGATGGCATACAAAATCAATGATGACTGCATTTCGTGCGGTTCCTGCGCTGCAGTATGTCCCGTAGGTGCTCCTGTAGAAGGTGACTCACATTATGTGATTGATCCTGACAAGTGTGTAGAATGCGGCGCTTGTGCAGCCGGCTGTCCGGTTTCCGCAATCAGCGCTCCGTGATGGAGAGGGCCCCTCTTGGGTTTTGGAGGGGCTTATTTTTTTGTAGGAGTTCTTCTTTATGTGGAATAAGTTATTTGGGTCAAAAGCGCCGACGGGAAAGAATGCGGCTCAAAGCCCACTTTATAATGATATAGATAAGTCCCGGCTTCCACGCCATACTGCTATTATTATGGACGGAAACGGCAGATGGGCAGAGGGGAAGGGACTGATTCGGACGGCAGGGCATACCGCCGGAGTAGATACTTTGAAGCAGGTTCTTAAGGTTGCTATTGATCTTGAGCTTCCTGCGCTTACGGTTTATGCCTTTTCGACTGAAAACTGGAAAAGACCTCATACAGAGGTAGATTTTCTTATGAATCTTTTTTCCGATTATCTCGCGAAGGAAATTGACGAGATGGACGAAGATAATGTTAAGCTTCGTTTTCTCGGGCGCGTTGATGACCTGTCACCGGCTTTGAAGAAGCAGGCCCGTGAGGCGGAGGAACAGACTGCGGATAATACAGGTGTTCACTTTAATGTCGCTATGAATTACGGTGGACGTGACGAGCTTATCCGCGCAGTACAGTCAGTCGCCAAAAAAACCTTGTCAGGCGGGCTTAAGCCTGAGGATATTGATGAAGCGTGTCTTGAGGCTGAGCTTGATACGGCAGGACTTCCTCCTGTGGATTATGTTATCCGCACAAGCGGAGACCAAAGATTAAGCAATTTCCTTTTGTGGCAGACGGCCTATGCAGAGTTTTATTTCACGGATATAAACTGGCCTGATTTTACACCTGCATGCTTTGTGCAGGCGCTTCGTGAGTTTGGAAATCGTGACCGCAGATTTGGCGGATTAAGTAAGAAATAAAAGGGGTATTATTTTGGCTATCAGAGTTATTACGGGAATTGTCGGTATTTCCCTGGCTGCTTTTATCATTCAGACAGGCGGGGTTGTTTACAGCGCGGCAGTTCTTTTGCTCATGCTCATTGGATGGCATGAATATGCGAAGGCGTTTTCTTCCTTTGGCAAGCCGCTTGCCTATGTCAGCGGAATGCTTGCTATGCTCAGCTTTTGGGCTTGCGCATGGAAGGGAAATGCCGAGGAGTTCATGGCGCTTTCTACTTTTTGGATTCTCTGGACACTGCTGCAGGCAGTATTTTTCCATCGTTCCTTCTCGGTAGAACAGGCATGCTATAGTGTTGCGGGAATTGTTTATCTCGGCTTTTCATTTTCACATCTTGTTCTTCTGCGTTTCTTTGACACGGGAGAAATGATGAGTACGCCTGTGGGAGATATGGAGGCAGGCTGCGCATGGCTCTGGATTGCTCTTATCGGAACATGGGCAAGCGATTCTTTTGCGTATTTTGCCGGATGTTCTCTGGGACATGTAAAGCTGTGCGAGGCTGTGAGCCCCAAAAAGACAGTTGAAGGTCTTATCGGTGGTGTAGTCGGTACTATGGCATCTGTCGCGGTACTGGGATATGCGCTTTCGCTTCCTGTTGTTTATATGGCTGTGCTGGGACTCTGCATTGCATTGGTTGCAACGGTAGGAGACCTTGTGGAGTCTGCAATGAAACGGTTCACCGGCATCAAGGATTCAGGAAATATCATTCCGGGGCATGGCGGAGTCTGGGACCGTTTTGACAGCGTGTTGTTTGTAGTTCCGTTTGTTTACTATTTTGTTCAGGTATTTACTTTCCTTAACAGGTGATTTGATGAAAAATATTGCTATTTTAGGTTCCACGGGTTCAATCGGAACACAGACTCTTGATGTTGTGCGGCGTAATCCTGAAGAATTCCGCGTTTTGGTAATTGCTGCGAATTCTTCCGATAAAATGCTTGAGGAGCAGATCAAGGAATTTTCTCCGGAGGTTGCTGTGCTTTCGGATTCCGCGGCTGCGGCACGTTTGCGTGAACGGTACAATGGAAAGACTAAAATTCTTGACGGAAAACAGGGACTCATTGACGGTGCTGTTTATCCGGGCGTTGATACTGTTGTTACATCACTTATGGGCTTTGCAGGTCTTGCTCCTACGCTCGCGGCTTTGGATGCAGGGAAGAATATTGCCCTTGCAAACAAGGAAACTCTGGTGGTTGCGGGAGAGCTTGTAATGCGCCGGGCGAAGGAAAAAGGCGTATCTATTCTGCCTGTTGACAGCGAGCACTGCGCGTTGTTCCAATGCCTTGTGGGAGAGAACCGAGGCACTGTGGAAAAACTTATTCTGACTGCCTCGGGCGGTCCGTTCCGCGGCAAGAAGCATGATGAGCTAAAGGGTGTTTCCATAAAGGACTGTCTCAGTCATCCGACGTGGTCCATGGGAAAAAAGATAACTGTAGATTCCGCTACGCTTGTTAATAAAGGACTTGAGGTTATTGAGGCTCATTGGCTGTATGATATGCCTTATGAAAAAATTGAGGTTGTTGTGCATCCGCAGAGTATTGTTCATTCGATGGTTGCTTTCCATGATGGCGCTGTTATGGCGCAGCTGGGTATGCCGGATATGCGTCTTCCGATTCAGTATGCGCTGACGTATCCGAACCGTCTCACATCTGCGTTTCCACGGCTTGATTTCCGTGAAATCAGCAGTCTTACCTTTGAGCATCCGGATATTGATACCTTCCGTGGGCTGAAGCTGGCTTATGAGGCAGGCAAAACAGGCGGCACAATGCCGTGTATTCTTAACGGTGCAAATGAGGAAGCCGTCGCTGCTTTTCTGCAGGGAAAAATCGGATTCCTTGATATTTATGAGTTGATTGAGCAGGCAATGAATAAGCGTGAGGTAAAATTCGCACCTGCTTACGAAGTGCTTTGCGAAGAAGATGAATGGGCGAGGGAATTTGTTAAGGCGCGAATCGCCGAAAAATAAAATTCCCGGCTTTATTCGGGTTAGAATTTGAAAGGGAAAAAGTATGGTATATACAATAGCCGCATCAGTACTGGTTTTCGGTTTTCTTGTTCTTTTTCACGAGTTGGGACATTTTGCGCTTGCAAAGTGGACAGGAATGCGGGTGGATGAATTCGCCATAGGTTTCGGGCCGAGAATCTGGAGCAGAAAATACGGTGAAACTGAATATTCGATTCGTTGTATCCCTTTAGGCGGATTTAATGATATTGCGGGAATGAACCCGGCAGATAACGACGCGGGAGACAGAGGCTACTGCGCGAAGCCGGTATGGAAGCGTATGCTTACTATTCTTGCGGGACCTGGTATGAATTTAATCATTCCGATTTTTATTTTTGCCGTTATTTTCTTTTCTGTAGGAGTAAGCACTCCGTCTACACGTCCGGAGCTTGGTGATATTCTTCCGGATAAGCCGGCTGCAATGTCAGGTCTTAAAAAAGGCGATACTATCCGTAAAATTAACGACGTTGAGGTTTACGAGTGGAGTGATATTGTCCGTGAGATTCTTGCCAATGGGCAAAAATCTATGACGGTGGATTATGTCCGTGACGGCAAGGAATATCAGACTACAATGGTGCCTGAATATGACAGGCAGAACAACCGTCCTGTGGTCGGAATCATGAGTTCGTCTGATATCCGACATCCGGGTCTGTTTGAATCCATGTATCTGGCCGCATATAAGACAGGGGTTATTATTTATGAAATGCTCAACGGGCTTGTAAAAATATTCTCAGGCTCTGCGGCAGCTGAACTGGCAGGGCCTATAGGTGTAATGCAGATGACGGGCGAGGTCGCCCAGATAGGGTTTGTTCCGCTTCTTCATTTTGCGGCGGTTCTGAGCCTGAATTTAGGTATAATAAATCTTCTGCCTGTTCCTGCTCTTGACGGCGGACATTTTGTTACGCTTGTTATAGAGGCTTTCAGAGGAAAACCTTTGGGCGAAAAGGCATTGCATTACACGCAGATGGTCGGAATCACTCTTTTGATAGCGTTGATGCTTTTTGCGACTAAAAACGATATTGTACGTATTTTCTTTGCTGGTTGAAGGTGATATTGATGGGTATTAATAGAAAGAAAACACGACAGATACATATCGGGGATGTGCTGATTGGTGGAGGGGCTCCTGTTTCCGTACAGTCAATGACAAATACAAAGACGCAGGATACGGAATCAACGGTTCGTCAGATACGTGCCCTGGCAGATGCCGGATGCGATATTGTCCGCCTTGCTGTTCCGGATATGGAGGCGGCTGAGAATTTAGGAAATATCATAAAAAAATCACCTGTACCGCTTGTTGCTGATATTCATTTCGACTATAGACTTGCCCTTGAAGCGATTCGTCAGGGAATTGCCGCTTTGCGGCTTAATCCCGGAAATATCGGCGGAGAGGAAAACGTACGCAAGGTGGTAACGGAAGCTAAGGCCGCAGGAATTCCGATTCGTATTGGTGTTAATGGCGGTTCTTTGGATAAAAAGCTTTTGGAGAAATATGGACATGTGACCGCAGAAGCTCTTGTTGAGTCGGCAATGCAGCATGTGAGAATTCTTGAAGCGCAGGATTTTTACGATATGAAGATTTCGCTCAAGGCTCACGATGTTCCTTTGACTCTCGAAGCTTACAGGCTCATGAGCAAAACAGTAGATTATCCGCTTCACCTCGGCATCACCGAAGCGGGTACACCGCATACGGGAATGATTAAGTCGGCGGTGGGCATCGGAGCGCTGCTGGCAGAGGGTATCGGTGATACGATTCGTATTTCCCTTACGGGTGATCCTGTTGTTGAAGTAAAGGTTGCCAATGAGATATTGAAATCCTTGGGCATGAAGGAATACGGACCGACTTTGATATCCTGTCCGACATGCGGAAGGACAGCTATTGACCTGCCTGCAATCGCTTCGGAGGTAGAAAAGCGGCTCGAAGGAATTACAGAGCCCATTTCGGTGGCAGTTATGGGCTGCGTAGTCAACGGCCCCGGGGAAGCCCGTGAGGCTGATGTGGGAATTGCCGGGGGCAAAGGTGAAGGATTGGTATTCCGCAAGGGTGAGATTTTGCGAAAGGTCAGCGAGGAAGATTTGGTTTCCGAGCTGTTCAATGAAATAGATAAAATTTTGGAAGAAAGACACGCGTAATTCGCGAAAAATCATTTAATGGGGGTTTTTGTTTTGCGTACAACACAGCTTTATGCACCAACATTACGTCAGACACCGGCGGAGGCAGAAGTTGTAAGCCATCAGCTTATGCTGCGTGCAGGCATGATTCGTAAGGTTGCCGGAGGAATTTATACATATCTTCCGCTCGCATGGCGTACTTTGAAAAAGATTGAGCAGATTACACGTGAAGAGATGGACGCGGCAGGCGGACAGGAAATTATGATGCCGATTATCCAGCCGGGCGAGCTTTGGGAAGAAAGCGGACGCTGGGGTGCGTACGGCGATGAAATGATGAGAATCAAGGACCGTCATGAACGTGAATTCTGCCTCGGACCTACACATGAGGAAATGATTACCGCACTTGTACGTGATGAGGTAAAATCCTACAAGCAGCTCCCGCTTCTGCTGTATCAGATTCAGGATAAATTCCGTGACGAGCGCCGTCCGCGTTTCGGTCTTATGCGCGGCAGGGAGTTTATCATGAAGGATTTGTATTCCTTTGATAAGGACGAGGCAGGTATGCTTGAGTCCTATCAGAAAATGTTTGATGCGTATACTAAAATTTTCACACGCTGCGGTTTGAAATTCCGCCCGGTAGAGGCTGACAACGGTGCTATCGGCGGAGCACATTCGCACGAATTTACAGTTTTGGCTGAATCCGGTGAATCAAATATCGTTTACTGCGAATCCTGCGACTATGCTGCAAGTGATGAAAAAGCAGAGCTTAAACCTATTGAGGCTCCGGAGGAAGCTGCGCAGGAGCTTAAAAAGGTTCCGACACCTGACGCGCACACGATTGCACTTCTCTGCGAGTGCCTTAATGTTCCTGTTGAGAAAACAATCAAGGCTGTCGCTTTCCAGACAGAAACCAATGAAGTTGTTCTGGCGTTTGTACGCGGCGACCATGAGGTTAATGAAACAAAGGTTCAGAATGCTGTAGGGGCACTTGAACTTCGCATGGCAGATGATGAGGCTATCCGTGCTGTTGGCGGCTGCCCGGGATTCATGAGCCCGATTGGTATCAAAAAAGGAACGAAGATTCTCGTTGATACCACGGCTATGAATGTATATAACGCTGTATCCGGCGCCAACGAAAAGGATGTTCATTATACAGGCGTAAATCCGAAGAGAGATTTTTCGGACGTAGAGGTTCTCGATATCCGTCTTGTTCAGAAGGGCGATCCGTGTCCGCACTGCGGAAAGCCGCTTGAAATGACACGAGGAATTGAAGCAGGACAGGTATTCACTCTCGGTACAAAATACAGTGAAGCAATGCATGCAACATTTTTGGACGAGAACGGAAAAGAGCAGCCATTTGTTATGGGCTGTTACGGTATCGGCGTAAGCCGTACTATGGCAGCTGCCATTGAGCAGAATAATGATAAGGACGGAATCATCTGGCCGCGCGCAATCGCACCTTTTGAAGCCGTTATTGTACCAATAAATGCAAAAGTTCCGGAACAGCTTGAAGCCGGCGAAAAGCTTTATGATGAACTGAAGGCTTCCGGTGTCGATGTTCTGTTGGATGACAGAAAGGAACGTGCAGGAGTCAAGTTTAAGGATG
The DNA here is from genome assembly GCA_024691625.1 of Schwartzia sp. (in: firmicutes). Classification (GTDB taxonomy): domain Bacteria; phylum Bacillota; class Negativicutes; order Selenomonadales; family Selenomonadaceae; genus Schwartzia. The sequence goes on along the minus strand of JAILNL010000188.1, from coordinate 1,420 downwards.
CGGATCTTATCGGTTATCCGGTTCGTATTACAGTAGGTCCGAAAACAGTTGAGGAGAACACGGTTGAGGTTCGTGTCCGCCGTACCGGAGAAACTGTTGTCTGTGAAAAGGACAAGGTAAAGGAAACTGTTTTGAAGATGCTGGAGGAGCTTTAAGAAGGATTTTAAAGGCAAGGGAAACTTATGTAATGCCCTTGCCTTTTTTCTATACAATTTTGATGAAATCGTATGCAGCAGATTTTGTCGGGAGAATATTTTACAGGTTTGGGGCATTTTCCGGGAGGAATATGAATGGGACTGTCATGGGAAGATACAATTGATAAGGTCAAGGGTGTTGGACCGAAAAAGGCACAGGCATTGAAAAAGCTTGGTGTCTCGACACTTTATGATCTTCTTACATATTATCCCCGTGCATATATCGACCAGAGTCACAGAACACCGTTTGCCGAGCTTCATGCAGGGGAAACAGCTACGGTATCAGGCGTCATAACAAATTTGAATGAGCGGCGCGGTTCAAGGCGTGGTATGACTATTCTTACCGCCGTTCTGTCGGATGGAACAGGCTGGCTGCAGATGACATGGTTCAATCAGCCTTTTTTGAAGAAAAAACTTCTCCCGGGCAGAAGGGTACTGGCTACAGGCAAGCTGACTTATGCCTTTGGAGGGCGTGGTGCTCTTGATATGTCGCAGATGCAGACCTTTGAGGTGTTGGATGTAGATGATAATACTCCACTTGGAGTACTGCCTGTTTATTCCTCTACAGAAGCGCTGAATCAGAACTTTTTTCGAAAGATTATAAGGGAGCTTCTTGCAAATCATCCTGAGCTGCCGGAGGTCATTCCTGAAGCAGTAACAGAACGTTTTGAACTGATGGACAGATGGAAAGCTTTTTTGGCTATTCATTTTCCAGAATCAATGGAGCAGCTTCGCAGGGCAAGGGCACGTTTGGCCTTTGAAGAGCTCTATATTATTCAGTGCGGACTTCTTTTGATTCGCAAGGATACGATGGAAAAGGAAAAGGGAATCCGCCATTTGATGGACAGCCGTCTTATGAAGCAGGTATACGGACTGCTGCCCTTTGAACTGACTGCCGATCAGGCTGCAGTCTGGAAGGAAATTTCGGCAGATATGGAAAAGAGTGCTCCTATGCGGCGCCTTGTTCAGGGTGATGTGGGCTCGGGTAAAACGGCTCTTGCTCTTCTGGCACTTGCAAAAACAATAGAAAACGGGTATCAGGGTGCATTTATGGCGCCTACGGAAATATTGGCACGTCAGCATTATGAAAGAATAAGTGAACTTCTTAAAGATACAGAAATACGCGTCGGACTTCTTACGGGGTCGCTTACTCCTAAAAAACACCGGGAAATGCTGGAGCAGATTGAGAATCATCAGATTGATTTGGTAGTCGGAACTCATGCGCT
>JAILNL010000185.1 GCA_024691625.1 Schwartzia sp. (in: firmicutes) | reverse complement strand
GTGAATTTCTTTTTGCTGCTTTGCCATAATAAAAGGCCTCCTATGATTTGATTTTATCATAGAAGACCTTAGGACTTCGACCTTGAAGTTAATTTACAGAGATTTTTTCACACACTCAGAACCAATGTATTTCCTACCCTTAATGTTATATTTACTCGCTCTAGAGACTATAAAAGCATCTTCAAAATGCTCGATGAAATTGCTTATGGTTTCAGTACTTATACTTGCTTTTACAACGCTCCTGAACGTATCCGTTATTTTTTTACATTCACAGGACTGCCAATCATTGAAGCAAGAACATTAAATGTATCTCCGAGCTCTGTCTTTTTTCTAATTCCGTTATGGTCGATAATATCCTTGAGGTAGGTTTCTTCACACAAGCCCTTCAGGTAGGAGATTTTTTCCTCTTCGCTTCTCATCTGCGCGACCAAAGGAACACCACCTGTGACTATATATTGCCGCCACGCCTCACTCGGCGGCACATCCGCTCCCTCCATATACTCCAAAAATGTCAGAGGCAGTACATGCACAATCGTCCCTCTGCCTTTAAATCCTGTAGCAATATCCGAGGACAAAAACTTTGAATTTGAGCCTATAACATAAATATCAAAATTTCTATGTCGCAAAAGACCATTCAACGTCCCCACAAAATTTTCAAGCAGCTGAACTTCATCAAGCAAAAGATAAAACATATCCGTGTCGTTTGTTTTGTCTTTGATATATCCTCTGAATTTTTTCGCATTTACATAGTAAAGCTCATTTTATGCTCTATCTTCGTAGATTCCTCGGGTGCATAATCGTCCAACAAATCAACATCCTCATCTGCATCAAAGGCAAACCGGATAATCCTGTTGCTGGGAACACCCGAATTAAGCAACTGCTTATAAAACAGCTCATTCATCAAATACGATTTTCCGGCGCGTCTTGCTCCGGTGATGATTTTTATTAAGCCGTTGTTTTTCCTATCGACCAGTCTTTTCACATATAGCTTTCTAGTGTACTCCATAACAACTTCATATTTTCAAAGACTTTGATTTTTCCCAAGTACATTTTAGATGTTTAACAAAAAAGCTGTACGTCATGTATTTCCCAACGTACAGCCCCCCAACCTTTATCCACTAATTATACTTTCGTAAAATTTTTAATAAAAATCATAAAAAAGCATCTTTTCATGCACCATAAATTGGCAATGAAAAGATGCTTAAACTTTTATTGGTTAAAATTTATTCTTGATATTTTTTCAACGCCTCATAATCCGTCATGTCAATCATTAGTGGCGTTACTGCCACCCAACCGTGGTTGCAGATGGATATATCGGAGTCCATTGAGTTGTATCCGTCGTAGATTTCTCCACCCACATGGAAAAAAAGCTTTCCGTCACGCTCGATTCTTTCGAATGCGTTGAGATAGTCCCTGTGACCGACTGTCCCGTATACAAATCTCGGCTCTCCCTTTGCCATTGTCTGCGGAAAGTTCACGTTCAAAAATGCCGGCTCGGTCTCATTTTCCAAAAGCTTCGGGAGCTGCTTCGCAAATATGGCAGCCGCTTCAGAGAAAGGCATTTTAGAAAAGAAATCCAGTGAAACCGCAATGGAAAAGATTCCATGCATGAAGCCTTCCATTGCTCCGCCGACAGTTCCCGAATAAAGTACATCAGAGCCGAGGTTCGCGCCATGATTTATCCCGGAGATAACAAGCTCGGGCCAATTATCCTTTTCGCAAAGTGCTTCAAGGTATACCTTCACGCAGTCTGTAGGAGTACCGTCGATTTTCCACCCGTGTATTCCTTTATCCGCAAGAGCTTCGTAAGACGCTACCTCCAAGTCGCGGTGTACCGTCAGAGCATGAGCCATACCGCTCTGCTGCTGAGCCGGCGCCGCCAGCACAATCTCGTGTTCTCCGGCAAGCTCTTCTGCCAGCGCACGAATTCCCTCTGCCTCTATTCCGTCATCATTTACTAACAGAATCCGCATATTTCACCTCTATTCCGCTAATATCATACGCATGCATTTCTTGGCGGTTTCTTCAGGCACCTCCGTAACCTCTGAAACATGTCCTATTTTGTCCAGCAGTACCCAATGCACGACACCGTTTACTGTTTTCTTGTCGTGAAGAGTGGATTCAAAGATTGCTTCTTCTCTGCAGTGGTCTGCCTTGGTCGGCAGATTGAGGCTCTTGATAAGATTGACAATACGCTCTGTATCATCTTCGCTTAAAAGCCCCATTTCACGGCTTATGTACGCAGCTCCGCACATTCCGATTGCCACGGCTTCTCCGTGGTTGTACCTGAGATAATTTGTTTCTTTTTCAATGGCATGTGCCATTGTATGTCCGAAATTCAGAATACGGCGCAGGCCATTTTCTTTTTCATCCTGTGTTACAACTTCCGCTTTGATTTCGCAGGAACGGCCGATAATATGCTCAAGGGACGCTTCCGCCAGAGCCTGTATTTTCTCCGTATTTTCCTCCAGATAACGGAAAAAAGCTTCGTCGTAAATAGCACCGTATTTGATAATCTCGCCAAGTCCCGTGTATATCTCACGTTTCGGAAGAGTCTCTATAAACGAGAGGTCTATCATTACGAATTTTGGCTGATAGAATGCACCGATCATATTCTTTCCGAGACGATGATTTACCGCGACCTTTCCGCCGACGCTGGAATCTACCTGTGCAAGAAGGCTCGTGGCAATCTGTACGAAGGGCACGCCGCGCATGTACGTCGCCGCCACAAATCCTGTCAAATCTCCGACAACACCGCCGCCAAGGGCAAAAATCGGTGAGTGACGGTCAAGTCCGCGCTCAATTGCGCGCGTATAGATTTTTTCCGCAACCTCAAGAGATTTTGATGTTTCCCCTGCCTGCACGGTAAAAAATTCCACGTCTACACCGGCTTTTTGTAAGGCTGCACTGACACGCTCGGTATATATTTTCCCCACGTTTGAATCAGTGACAACAAGCCCCTTTGATGAAAAGCGCTGCGCGCGGGTATACTCCTCAAGTTCTTCGTCCAAACCTGTTCCGATGGTTATATCATAGCCGTTGACCGGCAAATCAACTCTTACCTTCCGCATAGCTTATGGCCCTCTCTTTTTAAATAATGAACTATCTCGTCGACAATCTGCAGAGGGGAACGCTCACTCGTATCAACAAACAAGTCCGCCTGAGAGTACATTTCTTTGCGTTCCTCAAGCAATGAGCAGATAGCGGCCCTACGGTCTCCGTCATCTTTCCCGTCAAGAACAGGGCGAACCCCCGGGCGGCGTGTGCGTTCGAGGATAGTATCAACATCAGCCGTAAGGCAGACGACCACCCCATTCTCACGCAAAATCTGTCTGTTTTCTTCGCTTTTCAGCGTACCGCCGCCTGTAGCTATCACTATATGCCTGCGTTCGGAAAGCTCTTTTACTGCCTCGCGCTCCGCACTGCGAAAATAAGCTTCTCCGTCTGTGGCAAAAATTTCAGGGATTTTGCGGTTTTCTTTTGTTTCAATATAGGTATCCATATCTATAAAGGAAAAACCAAGACGGGCAGCAAGCACCTTTCCCGTGCTGGACTTTCCCGTACCCATAAATCCAATAAGTACAACGTTCTTTTTCATATCGCTCATCACTCACCCGCAAGACGTGCTTTATATGCGCTCAAAGCCGACAGGATATCCGTCATGGCATCTCCGCCGAATTTTTCCACCAAGGCACGGGCAATGACGAACGCCGCCATAGCTTCTCCAACTACCGAAGCAGCGGAGACAGCACAAACGTCGCTGCGTTCCTTGCATGCGAGAACAGCTTCTTTTGACTCGATATCTATCGAATGAAGCGGAGTCATAAGAGTAGGAATAGGCTTCATAACGGCACGGACAGTTATTTCCTCTCCGTTAGTCATGCCGCCCTCAAGTCCTCCTGCATGGTTGGTCTTGCGGTATACTCTATTATTTTCATCGTAGAACATTTCATCATGCGCTTTGCTTCCCGGAAGCTCGGCATACTTAAAGCCGGCACCGATTTCAACGCCCTTTATAGCCTGAATGGACATCATGGCTCCTGCAAGCGCGGCATCAAGACGGCGGTCCCACTGGATATGGCTGCCGAGTCCGATAGGCACCCCTCGCACAATAACCTCGAACACACCGCCCAGCGTATCTCCTGCTTCCTTTGCCTCACGGATACGTTCCTTCATTTTTTCTTCTGCTTCGACATCATAGCAGTTAAGCTCAGAGCTTCCTTTGCCTATTTCATCACGATTGATTTTATCTTCATTTACTTTTATGCCGCCGATTTCTACAACGTGAGATACTACCTCTATTCCGCATGCTTTGAGGAAAGCTTTGCATACGCCGCCGACAGCTACACGCATAGCTGTCTCGCGGGCGCTGGAACGCTCCAGAATATCACGGATATCCTGTCTGTCATATTTCTGTATTCCAACATAATCCGCATGCCCCGGGCGTGCGGCCGTAACCTTTTCGCCGGCCGGTTCACCGAAAGCCGCCATACGGTCGGTCCAATTAGTCCAATCTTTGTTAGTGACAGAAAGAGTCACCGGTCCGCCAAGTGTCTCTCCGAAACGGACTCCGGAAAGAATATCCGCGCGGTCTGTTTCTATCTTCATTCTTCCGCCGCGGCCGTAGCCCTGCTGCCTGCGTGCGAGATCTTTATTTATTTCCTCCCCACAGAGCTTCAATCCTGCAGGTATTCCTTCCAAAATTGCGGTAAGACGCGGTCCGTGTGATTCTCCCGCCGTCATGAAACGAAGCGTTCCCATCCTGATTCCTCCATTATCTGCAAATGCTTTACAAAACAGTTTAATCTATCCTGTGCAATAACGCAAACAATCTTTGAAAAACATGTGCAAAAATGTAAACCTGACTCCAAAAAATTTTCTCTGTTAAAAATCTTAGACGGAAATATATTGCGATAAAAAACAAAGCATCATGCATAATGTGCAAGATGCTTTGACTCATTTGATAATTTTTTCCAGTTCATCATGTTTGCTGAAGGCCAGTTTGTGGTAATAATACCTTATGAGCTTCAGCTCTCCTGCACTGTCCTTGACATAAAACAGTCTGCCCGGCATTATTACCTTGCTCACAAATCCGATTTTAGGCTCTGCTAAATCGCGGTATTTTACACGCTTTATGGGTATCATCATGATATCCTCATACGCCTTATCTCCGGAGCTGTAAAAAACAGGGATTTTATTCTTTTCTCTGTAATAATCAACCTGCTGATTTTTCTCGGTAAAAATCGTGACCTCGGTGTTCAGGAAGGTTCTTCCGAAATAATCATATACACTGTAACGGAAAAAGCTGTGACGCTCAATGTCATTGATTCCGATGATCATCTCATCCTTTATGGGATAATACTCAGATGACAATCTCACTCCGATATAAAACGTATTAAAGAGTACCATGTAACACTGCAGGCCTATGGTTCTGCCTGATACCAGCACGATATAATGGGTTTTGTTTTTTGTGGTTCCCAGGAAGCTCATGCATTCCGTTGCCTTCTTGTTTATGCCGTTGGCAGCAAAGATTTTCTTGGCATCGCTGACGGTTATCTTCCCCGACGACAATATCCCGGCTATTGAAGCGGCTTCTTCATCATCAAAATATGATGGAACTTCATCACAGGCAAACTCGTATGCGATTTTCAAAAATCCAAGCAGATATTTCTTTGTATCAATTTCATTATCGCGCCCTGTTCCGGACGAAGCTGCACCCATGGATTCTTCAGCGGCGGCTTCTGCTTTTTCCTTTTCTGCTTTCGCATTCCGTATGTCTCTGATTACTGCGCTTAAGCCCTTGTCCTGGTCCAAATCGACATAATTTATCAGCCTGTAATCCAATTCACCGGCCTCGTCTACAGTCAGATTGACCTTTACAAGTCCGCTTTGCATAGCATTTTTATATCTGCTGTCAAGCGAATCAGGCAGTCTGCTTTTTTTGCCCTTGATTTTATGGATATAACGGCAGAGCTTAATTAAATTACTGTCTGTGAGATGCACATCAGCAATTCTTTCCAGCCTGTTGTTGCAGCTTCTGCACACATTATATACGTGATAATATCCGCCGGTAGGGCCTGGAAATACATGCTCATCACTTTCTATAACATTTTTTCCATCAAAATCCTTGCGGCATATAATGCACTTCATGCAAATCATCCCAATTTAAATTTTGTGAATGCTATACAAAAACAATTACATATATCACATTATACCAAAAAAGCAAGCCCGCGACTCATAAAAGCCGATAAACCGTACAAAACTCTCAGTAACAATACTCAACATCTAAAGCCAAACGATGATATAGGACTTTCTTCCTTTTGGCCCCAAAAACCAAAAAGGGCTTTTATCCTATGTTATGATGAAATTATCCCAATTTTCTCTAAATAAATGATATCATTATTTTACGAACAGAACAACTATTTGTTCATTTATAACAAAACGTTTTACGATGCAGCAGCGAAAATAAATACCGTGACTGCAGCCTCAAACACCCCTGTTTTATCTGCTTTACCATGCACCTCACGGATATCAATAAACCTTCCGTCCTGTTCCATCAGATATAGAAAATCCAGCCACTCAAAATATGTGCCTTTCCCCGTCACTACTATCTGCTGCTCTCTATAGGCTTCGTATGTTTTTTCTTCTCCCGGAAGAATTTTTTCTATCTTTATACCGCTCTTTCGGCTCCATTGCTGCAGCGAGGTCAAAAATTCCGCTGAATTGATCTGCTTTGGAAGCAATTTATCAGCAGTCTTTTCCTGCTTCTCAAGTCTCCTAACATCATCAGCAGCGTGTGCATGCGCTGCAGCAAAACGCTCCAGCTGCTTTTTCTGCTGTCTCAGCATGTTAAGTTCTCTTTCTGTTGAAGCAATTTCTTCCTCCTGTCCCGGATACAGAAATAATATAAATACTGCCATCGCTGCGGCAGCTATACAAAGCGCCGCGACAAGCTTTTTCATTCCCCGTGTCAGTGTCATAAAATCCCTTTCTAAAATTTCATTGTCAACGAAAACCTGATACTCCCGTCCTTGCCTGCTTCTACTGTTTCAAGCTTCGGACTTTCCTTTATTATCACGGGACTCTCTGCCCACATATTGATGTATTCGGATACTGCTTCATAGCTTTCTGCATTTCCTTTGATACGGATTTTATTGTTATCGTCAGTCTCTATTCCGTCCAATGTGACTCCGGGCAGCGTCCTTGCTCCTAGGCATGTAAAAACCGCGTACCAGGATATCCTTTTATCTCTCAGTTCCTTCAACAACGCATAAGACGACTTTATATCCTTTTTCTTCTTTATAAAATCCTGATGAATTTCCTGTTCGTCTGCCCGAAGCATCAATTCCTGACGGACGGCTTTCTTTTCTTTTTCTATACGGCTGAGCTTCCATTCACCCATTCCGTACAAAACCGCAGCTGCAGCAAAAAACGGAAGTATCGCGCATGCGGCGGTTTTTCTCCAGTCCCATGCACCTTCCTGTCTGTCCCGCGGAAGAAAGTTCTCATTTCCAGGCAGACCGCGGATAACTCTCCATGCCGCATAGAACGCCTGCTGAAGCAGTTCTTTTTCTTCTCCCATTTTCTCCCAGCTGAAAAATGCCGGAAGGGAAGCCGTTTCACCGGACCAAATCATATCCTGCCCCTGTTCTTCAGGCAGAAATTCTGCCTCCCCAACAATAGCGGCTATATTAAATCCATTGCCACTGAAGGCAGAATATATTTCCTCCATAAATGACTGCTCAAGAATGCCGATGGAATAGATATTTTCCTCCTGCCTGCGATATGTGTAGACATGTGCCGCAAAAGGGGTGTTTGCCTCTATTTCCCAATGCATCGCGCTTGAAAGCTCTTTTTCCGTAAGCACCGGAAACTTCTTTTGATAGGAAAATATCATGGATGCCGGAATACAAAGCACTGCCCTCTTTTCTTTTATGCCGTTTTCCGCGCAGCGTACAGCCAGCTCCTCCGCAAGCTGTTCTATATGCTTAAATCGCGTCGGATATTCTTCTTTTTCCTCCAAAAACAGCCTGCAAGAGTCTGTGTGCAGCATGTGGAGCCTATTATTTTCACCCCGGCTCATGAAGGAATAGTACACTGCGTCCTGCTGCAAAAATACACCTATACAGCTTTTGACCTCTGACCGAAAAAACGACTTCATTGCAACGCTCCCCAACGTTCAATCTTATATCCCTGTGTATCTCTTTTTACGGCTTGTGCGTAAATCCTTGTCTTTTCTTTCCCATCTCCGCTTTCAGCCATAAGATATATCCTTTCTCCCTGCCTGCGCGCATAAACCACACAGGATAATCCACTATCATTATCCTTGCCTGACCATATTCTGCTTGAACGGTTTGATGTTAATTTCTCTGCCGTTTCGGGATGGCCCTTCAGCACAGCCTCTGCCGCAAGGATACCGTTTTGCGCTTCAAGCTGCATTGCTGCCACCGACATAAAATGCACTGTTTCCTTCATCTCTCTATGAACCATTGTGTATGCAGCCATTGCCAGCATTGAGAAAACAGCTAACACACAAATACCGAACAATGATGCAAAGCCCTTTTGATTTCCCATCAGGAGCCTCCCTGCTTCTGAAGCATATATTCCGCCGAACGCAGCTCGTATGAGTGTCCTGTCAGCCTGTTTTTTCCGCGGATATGTATATATACCGCAGATGGCCCTGCCATTTCAAAATCCATCTGTTCAATCTCCACCGCGCCCAAAGTACTCTCTCCTGTCAAAGGCTGGTTGTTTCGACGTATTCTCGGGAAGTTTTCACGTGTAAGCTCATATCTGACGGACGTACTTAGATTTGTGTCGGTTTTTCCTGTTATATTTATGTATCCGCTGCCGTATTCCACGCGGTTTGCATACATAATATCCGAGGAAATTCTTTTCATGGAATACTGAACGTCCCTTTGAAGCTGCCAGTCACTCACCATGTAAAAATATGATTTTATTCCCCATACGAAAAGTACAGCCAGAGAAAGCAGCAGCACAGCAAAAAGCGGCAGGGATACGGACAGCTCCATCAGGCTGAATCCATCTTCCTGCCGCCACCAGCTTTTCCTGTCATCCACCGCAGTTCACCAGCTTCCTGAATTTTTCCTCCCGTATACGCCCGGCACAGCTCCACCGCACGCGCACCGTCACTTCCCGAAGAGAGTTCCCCTCATCTGCAGGCTTCATCGCAGTATAGACCTCGTATACTCTTCCGTTAAGATTTTTTATATCCGGTCCGGCGGTTCCAAGCCATGATATATCTCCCGTGTACCCGCGGTAATGCTCTGCATCGGAAGAAATTCTCGCTATCTGCTCACGGGCAAGATAAACCGCCGCATGGGAAGCCTCAGACTCCTCACGCTGGCGGTTCAGCATACCATATGAAACGCACACAAGAGACGCCGTTACCAGCAATAATCCTACTACCACTGTTTCTATGAGCAAAAATCCTTTTTGCATTTACCCCTCCGGAGGTTTATCCGATACGCGGATACGCCCCTCAACATCTATAATGACGTACTTACTCTGTCCATGTAAATCAAGCGTCAGAGTAACCGGGTTCGCCGTACCCAGGACCCCGAAGCGAACATGCTTAATGTCTCCGCTGATATTCATGCCGTTCGGAAGTCTGTGCCTCTCATATTTGCTCATGTTCAGATAAATATAGTATTCACTGCCTCCGCCCTTGAATGCCGGATAGGTATCTGACTGAACATCAACAAAACGGGTACTTTGAGACGGATAATCCATGGAAAGCTCCCTTAAATATCTGAGCTCAGAGACTAAAAGGGCTGCCTCCCGCTGCAAAAGCAGACGGTCTGAAATCGCAGTAAAAACGGGAACTGCAGCCGTTGCAGCCAAAGAAAGAATGGCCATGACCAGTAAAACCTCAAGCAGAGAAAAGCCCTTTTGTTTCATGTCAAAACCCCTGTAACCATGCCCATGCTTTATTTCCGTACAAAAAAGCAATCCATGCCCCCAAAGCCAGAAACGGTCCGAAAGGTATCTGCGCCTTCATGGTCTGATTCTTTTTCATCAAAAGAAACAATGCCGCCAATCCACCAATCCAAAAAGAAACAACTGCTCCCACAAAAACGCTGGGCCATGAAAGCCACAGACCAAGCACGAAAGCCAGTTTTATATCTCCTCCGCCCATTCCGCCATGAGAAACTGAGCGAAGAAAAAGCAGCAGTCCCGAAAATCCTGCTGCCGAGATGAGCGCAGGCAGCCATTCGCCCTCTCCGAAAAACAGCCTGAATGAAATAACACATAAAAGCATCACGGCAAGCCATCTATCGAAAATAAGACCGTACCGATAATCCAGCACTGCTATCCCGCTCAGAAAAAATGCAAGCACACAGCCCTGCAGCATACGGGCGGATATTCCTTCACTATACAGAGCCCATAAAACCCCCATTGCCGTAAACAGCAATATCCAAATGAGATTGCGGAAAAAAAATGGAAAGGTTAGCTTTATTTCCGGCTCACTCATTTATCCTTGCGTCCAAAATCAGTAATGCTATGCTCTTTGCAAATAGCCTGAGTTTTATCTGTCGAAAGCGAATAAGTATCACCCGAAGCTATCTCTATTGTTTCACCGGTCCGCAGAAGACATTTTCCCTTTGGGGGTTTGAGGTTTTCGGCATCCTGAATATATTCCTTCAAATCTGTTGTAAGATTGGAGGGATACGAACCGTGCTCCGCTTCATACAAGACAATTGCGGAATTCAGCACATTAAGGTCAGACTGAACTTTAGTAGTGTTTGCCAACGCCACCGCCCCTGTAAATCTGGGTACTGCGACCATTGCCAGCACACCTGCGATAGACATAACGATTAAGAGCTCCAACAGCGTGAAACCCTTCTGATTCCCCAATTTCATAAGCATTTCCCCCACTTAATAATTTATTCACTTTCTTATTCTATTATAAATAATCTGACAAATAAAGTAT